>JAILPU010000209.1 GCA_024699395.1 Lachnospiraceae bacterium
TATGAACCCTTCGGGCAATGGATAGTAAGTGATTTCGAGGTGTACTCAAAGGCCTCCTTGTGTATATAAGTGATACTTGCAGGAAGAGTAACTTCTTTAAGAGATTCACAGTATTCGAATGCATCACACTCCAATGTTTCACAGCCTTCACAGATATAAACGTCGGTAAGCGCGTAACAGTATTCAAATGCATCCACGCCAACAGTCTTTACACTTCCCGGAATGGTAATACTCTTAAGCTGCTCACAGTAATTAAAGGCACATGCTCCGATACTGTCTGTTCCTTCAGGGATAGTGAATTCTTCAAATGTTCCGTATGCATATGCTCCGGGCAAAATCATTTTTGATCTGTCAGACGCAACGTAAGTGACAGGTTTAAAATCATAGGTAGCTTTTTCCCCATATTCTGAAGACTGCTTATCGCTATCAGTATTCTGTCCTTCTTCAATCCCGGATAAATGTACTGTAAGTTTTGGGCAGTTGGAAAAATAAAAATCGCGTAAATTTTTCAGTTCAAGTTTTTCAGGAAGCTCTATTGTAGAAGGAAAGTTTATGTCCTTTAAGGAAGGACAGCTCCATGTAATATCCATTCCGATATGTTTAACCCCTTCGGCAATATCAAGAAACTCAAGAGCATCACAACTCCAGAAGACATGATCTCCCACTTTCTTTACAGTTCCCGGTATATAAACGGCAAGTATATTGGGGTTACTCCAGAACGCATTGTCCGCTATCTCGGTAACATTATCGGGTATTCTTACGATTTCGTCAGTACCGTAATATCCTAAGAGCACACCATCTTCAATCTCAAAATCATCTGCGTTATTCTTAAAATCACCGACAACGGCAGTCTGCTCTTCGTTTTCATCAATAGGTGTGGTTTCGTTGTATTTTGTGTCATCTTGGGAATATTTTAACCCCAATAAAAAGTCGGTAGCATTTACTACGCCGTCACCATTGACATCGCCTTTTAATGATCCGACATGTGATGCGTTCAATACATAAATAGAAGATGTCACTGCTGCTGCCGAAGCAAGGCAAATTGATAAGATAATTGCATTTAGTCTTTTCATTAAAAATACTCCTTCATAAACATTACACCGGATTATACCATCACAGTTTTTCTAAGTCCATAAAATAAAAATAAACTTTACAATAGATAAAAATAAACTATGAAATAGAACCGATGCAGTATACCTGATTTTCCGATGCAGTATACCTGATTTTCAGCAAAATAAAAGGAACTGCTTTCGCAGTTCCTTTTAGCAGGGCTACAAGGATTCGAACCTTGAAATGACGGAGTCAGAGTCCGTTGCCTTACCGTTTGGCGATAGCCCTAAATGACTTACTAAGACAGTATATCTCAGTTAAGTCATAAATGCAAGCATTATTTTTATATTTTTTCTTGCTACACTTCAAACATAAGCTCTGCGTATGTGGGTACAGGCCAGTATTTTCTGTCCACCATGGTTTCGAGTCTGTCCACGGGGCGTCTTAAGATCTCCATGCACTCGAAAACTTTTTCCCTGTAATAGAAAGCCTTGTCCTTGGCATTGGATATGGTGCAAGCCTCCTCCAAAACATCCTCAAGATTCTTGCAGGCATTATGAACTGCAGTAAGCTCATCCGCAATACTTCTTACTATCTCTCTCTGAACGGAGAAATCTGTATTTATCTCTCTCAAAAGACCCGCTGTCTTGGAAAGCTCCATCTCGTACCTGCTCACAGCGGGAATATACTGTCTTCTCGCCATGTCGAGCATGGTTTTGGCCTCAATGTTAATGGTCTTGGAGTAAATATCGTAAAGAATCTCTCTTCTTGATTCCAGCTCGGTTCTTGTAAATATACCGAATTTTTCAAAAAGCTTAATAGCCTTATCGGTAACAAGAGTATCCACGGCATCCACCATGGATCTGAGATTGGGAAGCCCTCTCTTCTCGGCTTCCTTAACCCACTCCTCGGAATAACCGTCACCGTTAAATATGATACGTCTGTGCTCTGTGAAATATTTTTTAATAAGGTCGTGAACACCCATATCAAAATTATCGGCTTTTTCAAGTACGTCGCAAGCCTCACAGAAAGCTTCCGCCACAATTGCATTTAAAATAGTATTGGGACTTCCGATGGAATCCGAACTTCCCACCATTCTGAACTCAAACTTGTTACCTGTAAAAGCAAAGGGTGATGTTCTGTTTCTGTCGGTAGCATCCTTCTCAAAATCCGTAAGAGTAGAAACACCGGTCTCCAGTTTTCCGCCGGCAAGAGTATGATCCGCAGCACCGGTCTCCACCAGCTGCTTAACCACATCTTCAAGCTGTTCCCCGAGGAACACGGAAATAATTGCGGGAGGTGCCTCATTGGCTCCCAGTCTTAAATCGTTTCCAACGTCAGATGCAGACTGTCTCAAAAGATCCGCATGGGTATCAACAGCCTTTAAGATGCAGGCCAAAACCAGAAGAAACTGAATGTTTTCATGAGGTGTCTCGCCGGGATCCAAAAGATTGATTCCGTCATCGGTAGTAAGGGACCAGTTGTCATGCTTACCGGAACCGTTCACTCCCTTAAAAGGCTTCTCGTGAAGGAGACAGTTCATACCGTGACGCTCAGCCACTTTTTTCATGGTTTCCATCATAAGCTGGTTGTGGTCAACGGCAATATTGGCGGTCTCGTAGATGGGTGCCAGCTCATGCTGTGCGGGAGCCGCCTCGTTATGCTGAGTCTTGGCGGAAACCCCAAGCTTCCACATCTCGATATTAAGATCTCTCATATATGAACCCACTCTCTCGGGTATAGTTCCGAAATAGTGATCGTCCATTTCCTGACCTTTGGGGGCATTGGCTCCGAAAAGAGTTCTTCCCGCAAAAATAAGGTCCATTCTTCTCATGTATTTGGAATGATCCACAAGGAAATATTCCTGCTCCGCACCCACATTGGGGATAACCTTTTTGGAGTTGGTATTTCCGAACAATCTGATAAGTCTCAAGGACTGAGTATTAAGAGCCTCCATGGATCTCAAAAGAGGCGTCTTCTTATCAAGAGCTTCACCCTTATAAGAACAGAATGCCGTGGGAATGCAAAGAATAACACCGATGGCATCCTCTTTCAAAAATGCGGGGGAAGTAATATCCCAAACCGTATATCCTCTCGCCTCAAATGTAGCTCTAAGTCCTCCGGAAGGAAAACTTGATGCATCGGGCTCACCCTTTATAAGATCTTTACCGGAGAAATCAAGTATGGTCTTACCCTTTTTATCCGGATGGGTTATGAAAGCATCATGCTTCTCGGCAGTTATTCCCGTAAGAGGCTGGAACCAGTGGGTAAAATGTGTTGCTCCGTTTTCGATGGCCCAATCTTTCATGGCCTGGGCAACCTCGTCCGCCGTCTCTCTCTTAAGCTCACCGCCGTTTTCCATTACCCTCTTTAATTCAAGGTATACCTCCTCGGAAAGATGCTCCTTCATTTTACCGATGGAAAATACGTTCTTTCCAAAGATCTCTTCAATATTTATAAAGCTTTCTTCGTTTGTTGTCATCTTTTTCTCCGTGTAAGCCGCTTAAGAAAAACCCATTGTTACGGCAAAATTTTACAATACTATCAATTAACGGTCAACTCTTTACCCTTAACAGGTCGTAGGTATCAGGTGTTTCGCTTAGCTTTAACCACAAGCCCTGCCGGGGATGGGGAGCACTGTCCACAGGTGTCATTTCATCATCAAACATCTCAAGGACTTTCACCTTAACGTTGGTATAGTCGGGTTTCATAATCTCTATTTCATCTCCGACGCAAAACTTGTTTTTCTGGCTTATATGAACAAGACCGTCTTTAACATCCTCAATCATCCCCAGATAAATGTAATCATTAATGTAAGTATTGCTGTCATAAATCTGGGTATTTTCATCGGGCTTTCCGTAGTAGAAACCTGTGGTAAACTGCCTGTAGGTACATTTGGAAATCTCCTCTTTGTACCATTCGATATTGCTTTCATACAAAGCTCTGTCCTTATAAAAATCATCAAGAGCTTTTCTGTAGGTTCTGGCAACCGTGGCAACATACAGGGCGGTTTTCATTCTACCCTCAATTTTAAGAGAATCAATCCCCGCCTCGATTATGTCCGGAATATGCTCTATCATGCAAAGGTCCTTGGAATTAAAGATATAGGTACCTCTCTCATTCTCATAAACCGGAAGATATTCCCCGGGTCTTGTCTCCTCCACCACCGCATATTTCCATCTGCAAGGATGGGTGCAGGCTCCGTGGTTGGCATCTCTTCCCGTAAAATAATTGGAAAGAAGACACCTTCCTGAGTAGGAAATACACATGGCTCCGTGGATAAAACTTTCTATTTCGAGTTCCTCGGGTATCTTGTCTCTTATCTGTTTTATTTCCGAAAGAGAAAGCTCTCTTGCCGATACAACTCTCTTAACCCCCAGCCTGTGCCAGAAGAGAAATGTCTCGTAATTGGTATTATTGGCCTGGGTTGAAATATGAACCTCCGCTTCGGGCCAAACCTCCTTAAGGATGGTAAACATACCGGGATCCGCAATAATGATGGCGTCCGGGGAATCCGGTTTCATATCCCTAAGCTCTTCAAAATATTCTCTTGCACCTTTAAGATCGTAATTGTGCGCGAGAATGTTGGCGGTAACATATACTTTAACACCGTGCTCATGGGCAAATCTTATGCCCTGTGCCATCTCATCCTTTGTAAAGTTCTTGGCTTTTGCCCTGAGACCGAAGGCCTCGCCTCCTATATAGACAGCATCGGCACCGAATACAACCGCTGTTTTCAAAACCTCGAGGCTGCTTGCAGGTATGAGAAGCTCTGCCTTTTTCATAATCAATCCTCTTTTTTTATACTGAGCGTGACCCCGTCCCCCACGGGAAGGATCACTGTTTCTATTCTTTCATCGTGTGTGAGAGTGTACAGATACTCCCTCATTCTTGAGTGTATTGTTCTGTTTCTCCTCTCAAGAATAAAGCGGCTCTCCATGATATCCCCCTCCTGAAGTACGTTGTCGGATACCAGAAGCCCTCCTTTTTTAAGAAGTCTGAACACATCTTCATAGAAATTTATGTACTGACCCTTTGCCGCATCCATAAAAATCATGTCATAGGGGCCCGCGAGCTCCTTCAATATATCGGTGGCGTCCCCCTCCAAAAGCTGTATATCGTTTTCCACACCGGCTCTTTTAAAATTGTTTTTAGCCTCTTTTATCCTCTTGTCATACTTTTCAATTGTGGTGATCTTACAGCTTGCAGGAGCATATTCCTTCATCAACATAGCAGAAAAGCCGGTGGCTGTTCCCACTTCAAGAACGCATTCCGGCTTGTGATACGCCAATATAAATTTCAAAAGTCTCTGCATGGGCTTTCTGATAACAGGCACATCATTTTCCTTGGCTTCTTTCTCGATCATATCGAGAAACTCTGTATTGCCTGTGTCAAAAGAATCAATAAAAGCCGCCATTCTCTCGGGGACTATCATTGATCCTCGCCCTCCGGGTCTTCGCCCTCGGAATCTTCACCCTCTTCGGTTTCATCGGAATCGGAACCTTCACCTTCATCATAGGTAATAACGTCCTCTTCCTTATATGTCTTCACCGATTCTGATGATTCATCCTCTTCTTCGTCCTGCCCGGCCATTACCTCAAACATTTCCTCTACCGTCATGTTGGTATTAAGAGTAAAGCTGCCGGCTTTAAGGTCCTTTCTGTACTCTGAGAGATAATATTGTAAAACAAAAAGCTTATCGTCTCTCACAAGACCGTCCTCAAGGAAAAGCTTGCCCATCTTAAAGGCACTCATTCCCTCGGGTATTTCCACAGTAACCTCTGTTCCTTTTCCCGATTCAATTGCAGGCTCTGTAAAAACTCTGTATCCGTAATCGTAGCAGATAAGGGCTCCCTTATAGATATAGAAAACCGCAATAAGTATAAATGCGATTCTTACGACCCCGCTTAATATTGAAAGTGGTATATTACTTTTCATCCTCTTCTCCTCGAGGCTCACTCAAAATTTATGGACGAAGTGATCCTCTTAAGTATATCCTGCATCATTCTGCAAAAATCCAACTCTGCCCCCAAAAAATCGGAGACCAGAGGGTTCTCTCTGAATTCGGCATTCTCCTGCTCAAACTGCTCCATCTTTTCAAAAGTATAATCGTCACTGTTCTGGAGCTCATAACAGGTCTTGCGGTACTCATCAATCTGATCCCTAAGTTCCGGAAAAAGATTCACGGTCTCACGCTGCCTTATATAATCCTTGTATTGTTCCGAGTCCTGTATCGCATGTATCATAGTGTCTACAGCATCGCCGACAGTATTCATACAATTCACCTCTCACGCCGTTAACAGAAATGTTAAACCTCCATAATGATAGGAAGTATCATCGGTCTTCTCTTGGTTCTTCTCCATACAAACTCTGAAAGCACATCCTTGGAAACACTTTTTATCTTATTCCAGTCTCTCACGCCTTTTTCAAGACAAGCGTTAACTGCCTCTGTCACAACCTCATGGGCTTCATCCATAAGTTCGTCGGATTCTTTGACATACACGAATCCTCTGGACACTATATCCGGGCCGGCCAAAAGATATCCGGAACGGTCGATGGTCATAACAGCTATCAAAATACCGTCCTGTGACAGGTGCTGCCTGTCTCTCAAAACAACATTTCCCACATCGCCCACACCAAGGCCGTCCACCAGAATGCCACCTGTAGGTACTTTTCCGGTAACCTTTGCCTCATCCTCGGTAAGCTCCATAACATCACCGGAGGAAAGAATAAATATGTTGTCCTTGGGTATTCCCAAAGACTCCACAATCCTTGCCTGAGCCTTAAGATGCTTGTATTCTCCGTGAACC
>JAILPU010000228.1 GCA_024699395.1 Lachnospiraceae bacterium
ATCTAAGTGTAGTCAAAAAATATCCCACACAAACAGTCCAAACCACGATACCTGCGATAATAAGCACTTCCTGCCATCCCTTTAAGGTTCTCACCTCCGTAAGTTCCTCTTCTTTGCGGTCGGGATGCTTATGCCAGTTGATAAAGCTTATAATGTCACAGGGGAGCCAGAAGAACAGCGTGGATACCAGTGTAGCAAATCTGTACATCAGTACGAGACAAATTACAATCTCCGTCAGTTCCACAAACACGGAAACAATGAAGTTCCACTTGCTCTGCTTGGAAATAAGGAGTTCGCACTGGATATTTAAAAAGGTATCCAGAAGATAAAGCGCCATAATCACAAGACCGTTTACGCCATTGGCGCTCTCCTCGGGGAAAATCAGTGAAAATAAAGCCGCAATCACAAGAACAGCCACGAACCATATCTGTTCATATGCGGTAAAATGCTTTGCAAACACAGTCATAACCACCATAGCTATGGCCATAAGGGCAAATGCCATTCCCACGCCAAAGAGCCTGTTATTTTCATCGGCCCTTATATCATGAAGGCTCTGAGCAAAATCACTTCTGTCCGCTTCCTCGGGATATGCTAAAAGTGTTCCGTCCGCTCCCTCATAAACATAACCTGTTACGGTAACACCGGACTCAAGTTTTTCCCATTCTTCAAAAGAATATTTTACCGTAAGGGTTACAGTCTCATCTTCGTTAACAAATTCCACGGGACATACTGTCTCGTCTTCATATTCCTCTTCACCTTTTTCGGTGACTCTCGTAAAAGTCTCGGTTCCCTTAAGGGTGTATTCGGGAACAGCCTTATTAAGATTAAGAATTCCATTTCCGAAACAATATGCCGTAACCATTAAAAATATTACGCACAATATTACTTTGACTCTTTTGACAGTGGGATCGTCCTGCATGATCACTGTCATTTTTCCTCTGTTATCACCTTGAGATGATACCTTTTTTTCTGCTTTTTTCATTATATTTTCACCAAATCCTTTTCCAATAATTTTTGAACCGACATAAGAACGCCGAGTTTTGCATGTGCCCAGGTCAAGCCGCCCTGGAAATAAATAGCATAGGGCTCTCTTATGGGACCGTCCGCGCTAAGTTCAATGGAGGATCCCTGTACAAATGCTCCCACCGCCATGATAACTTCATCACTATAGCCGGGTATGGGTGAAGGTACCGGAGCTATATAGCTGTCAATGGGTGCCGCAGCCTGGATTCCGAGACAAAATGCCTTCATAGCCTCGGCAGAGCCCAGTTCAATACTCTGTATTATGTCATGCCTTGTTTCACCTAAACCGGGCAAAACATTAAATCCCAGCTTCTCATAGATTCCCGCCGCAAAAACGGCTCCCTTTAAGGCTCCTGCCACAACCGTAGGGGCTAAAAAGAATCCCTGATACAAGCTTCCCATTATGTGAAGACTGGCTCCCACATCCTGTCCCACACCGGGTGCGGACAATCTGTAATGACACCTGTCTATACATTCTTTTTTACCTGCAATATATCCCCCGGTAGGTGCAAGGCCTCCACCGGGATTTTTAATAAGAGAACCAACGATCATGTCAGCCCCCACTTCGGTGGGCTCGATTATCTCGGTGAATTCCCCGTAACAGTTATCAACCATCACGATGACATCGGGCTTTATTTTCTTTATAAAAGAAATAAGCTCTCCGATCTGCTCCACGGAAAAAGTAGGTCTCATCTGGTATCCCTTGGATCTTTGTATTTCAATCAACTTTGTTTTTTCGTTGATAGCTTCCTTTATGCCTCCGTAATCAAAGGATCCGTCAGGCAACAAATCCACCTGTCTGTAGGTCACTCCGTACTCCTTCAAAGAGCACGCACAGTCCTTTATTCCGATTACTTCCTCCAGGGTATCGTAGGGTTTTCCCACAGGTGAAAGCATCTCATCTCCGGGAAGGAGATTGGCTGAAAGAGCCACTGCAAGAGCATGGGTTCCACAGGTAAGATGAGGTCTTACCAGCGCCGCCTCAGCGTTAAAACAAGACGCATACACCGCCTCCAGCGTATCTCTTCCGATATCGTCATGACCGTATCCGTTTGTTCCCGTAAGGCAGGATGTGTCCACCTTGTTGTCCTGCATTGCCTTCAACACCTTTGCCTGGTTATATTCGGCAATCTCATCTATTCTGTCAAAACTGTCCCTTATCTCTTTGATAACTTCATCTCCGAGATCAAGCACTCTTTTATCCAGTCCCAGCTGACAATATATTTCTTTATCCATGTCTTTCTTTCTCCTGTTTTAAAAACACTACGCACAACTCGTTACATTGTAATACATTTTTATTCAAAAATCCATTATTTTTCCCCACGTAACGCATTTTTCAAATCAAATTTCATAATCCGGCCGAGAAATATTGTCAGAGGATATTTTTAATCCATTTTGATGTTACAAATGTACAGATTACGGGTTGAGACGTACATACAATACAAACGTCTGTAAATGAATGTATCCCCATCTCTCATCACCTGCACGATTGAACGGGGTAACGTGCCTTCTATGCTATTGATGCAAATCCGCATACAATATATTATAATAAGACAAAACTGCTTAATAACAGTTCAGAAAGGAGTCATTTATGGCAGACAAAACAACAAGCACCATTGAAGTAACACCACCCGAAATAAAAAAGAAATCTCCCAAGTTCCTTATTGGAGTAATACCCTTCGTCCTCTTTTTTATAGTGGCGATTATGATGACAAACTCAGCCTACACCATTAAAGAACAGGAGCAGGCAGTACTAGAAACCTTGGGAATGCCTAAGGCCGTAACAGAACCCGGTCTTCATTTTAAGATTCCCTTTATCCAAAATGTAAGAAAAGTAAACACAACCATTCAGGGTTTTGCCATCGGATACAATACAGAGACAGATTTAAGTAACGACGATGCATTGATGATTACCTCGGATTACAACTTCGTAAATGTGGATTTTTACGTGGAATACCGTTTCAGCGATCCCGTGAAAGCAGTATATGCCTCCGACAGTCCGGTCGTAATCCTTAAAAACATCACCCAGAGCTGCATAAGAACAGTTATAGGAAGCTTCTCCGTTGATGACGTTCTCACCACCGGTAAAAACGAAATTCAGGCAGCCATCAAGAGTAGCATTATAGCCGAGCTTGATAAACAGGACATCGGAATTTCCCTTGTGAATATCACAATTCAGGATGCCGAGCCCCCCACTGCCGAAGTAATGGAAGCTTTCAAAGCGGTGGAAAATGCCAAGCAGGGCAAGGAGACAATGCTAAATAACGCCAACAAATACAAGAACGAGCAGATTCCCAACGCTCAGGCCCAAGCCGATAAGATAGTGAAGGACGCCGAAGCCCAGAAGACTGTAAGGATCAATGAAGCAGCCGGAGATGTGGCAAGATTTAACGCAATGTACTCCGAGTATATTAAGAATCCTGAAGTTACCAAGAGAAGAATGTTCTACGAGACAATGGAAGACGTTCTCCCCGATCTTAAGGTAGTTATCGAAAGTAAGGACGGAAAGACCCAGACGGTTTATCCCCTTGATTCTTTTACAAGTTCAGGAACATCTCTTCCCGAATCCAATACAACTGCCAATGACACAAATACCAACAGCGAAGAATAAGGAGACGGTTTTAATATGAAAAAAGCAAAAACTATACTGATTCCTGTTTTTATAATACTTCTGATCTTCTTAGGCCTGTCATCCGTTGTTATAACCCACAAGGATGAATACAAGCTTGTGAGACAGTTCGGAAAAGTGGACCACGTGATCACCAATGTGGGTATTTCCTTCAAGATTCCCTTTATACAGACAGCGGATACCCTTCCCAACCAGACTCTTATATATGACCTTCCCCCTTCGGATGTTATCACAGCCGATAAAAAAACAATGATCTGCGACAGCTATATCCTGTGGCATATCAAAGACCCTTTAAAGTTTGCACAGACTCTTAACTCTTCCATTACAGGTGCGGAGCAGCGTCTTGATACCATCGTATACAACGCAACCAAAACAGTGATTTCCGCCACCAGACAGGACGATGTTATTTCCGGGAGAAACGGAACCCTTTCCAAAGCCATTATCGACAGTATCGGAAACAGCATGGAAAAATACGGTGTCGAGCTTCTCTCCTTTGAAACCAAGCGTCTTGACCTTCCCTCCGACAATAAAAATGCGGTTTACGAGCGTATGATCTCAGAGCGTGACAATATAGCCGCTACCTACAACGCAGAGGGAAAATCCGAAGCACAGATAATACGAAACACCACCGATAAGGA
>JAILPU010000246.1 GCA_024699395.1 Lachnospiraceae bacterium
AAAAGGCACATGCTCGTAATCAAATCAATATATTCTTATAGCAAAACAAAGCGACACCTGCGATGGCAAAATAGTTAATGGGTAAGTTACTGGATATGTTAATGAAATTAAAAGATATAAGAAAGACCGGCAGCGGATTAATCGCTGCCGGTCGCAATAAACAAGGTATTTAACTTATTATAAAACATTGTTTGCGATAAACTCAGCCAAAGCTTTACCCGCTACCTCGTGTCCTTTCTGGTTAGGATGATTTCCCTGTCCATAACCGTAGGAACTGGTGGAAGGAAGCCGGAAGAAATAGATCTTTTCATTGTTGTTAGCATTGTATTTATCTACTACTTCTTCTTTTATAGTTTTTATAAGATCTTCATCTACCCACATAAGACCAATGGTACACACTATTTTGGCATTAGGATTCTTCTCTCTTATTTCTTTTATAAACTTAAAATAAGCATCTACATATTCTTCTCTTCTTGTTTCTGTATACTTTTTATTGTCATAATATATATACGAGTTATCGTTTGTTCCAAGATTAATAACACAGACATCAAATTTACGCGTTCTCTCATAAGACAAAGGAACAGATTCAAACCCGGCAATAGGATTCCCAACTTTATCATAATAAGAAGGGATTAAGTCTTTATCTCTTCTTTGTCCGCCATGATTTTTATCAGTATATGCGGAATAAAGTCCGTAACCCGAACCTGATACGCATGAAAAATCGGCACCAAGCTCCTTAGAACAAACAGCTGCGTAGGTACATGAAGCATCCTCACACAGAGTAGAATCCATCATTCCCACTGAACCCCATCCACAGGTGATGGAATCACCCATAAACTCAAAATAATACTGTTTATTAGGTGTAAGTTTGATATCTTCGTCAGATTTTACTCTAATCTTTGAAACAGCACAGGAACTCTTGTACATTTCGGTAAGCTTTATTACGGAAACAACATGATCTGCAGGCTGCTGACCAATATCCTTCAATACTTCTATTGTCTGATAATCTTTATCAATAGTGTACTCTTCTCTGGTTCCGTCAATTTCAATCGCAATGCGACATCTTGCATTAACACAACTCGTATCTGAATTTGTAGCATTCTTGTCACCACGAATATCTATCGATGCAGCTGTTCCATGGAACTTAAACTCAATCTTAGAAGCTGAGAAGGTTAACCATCTTTCATTATTATAAAATACCGATCTTCCGGTAGCCTTTACATGACTGTCATCGGCATAGAAGGTTCTGGAAGTAAGATTGGTATTTGTTGATCCGTTATTGTTTCCGCTTCCCGGGGAATAATAAACATAATTACCCTCGGCGGGAAGTGTTCCGTTAATGGTATATGAGGAATCAACATCCTTAAATACAACTGCAACACTGCTGCCAAGAATGCTTCTGGGAACAGTATATTCAATACAGGAAGACTGTTTTTCGGTAGTCATGCCTGTATTGTTCTGTACAGACCAGCTCCATGAATTGTCATTTGACTGATGATAATACATGGTGGATCCCTCGATCATGTAATCCATGCCGGCATTCGGGAATTTATAATCTAAGTAACCAGTATTCTTGTTGTTATCGGAATCGATAAATAACTGACCCTTGGTACCAAGATTGTTACCGTCAACCCTTACATAAAGATTATCCGCATCACTTGCAAGCTTTAATGAATTTGCATTCTGATTGGATGCAGTAGCCAAAGGAGTAATACTTGACCAGCCAAATTTCGAAGAATCCAGGCACTCCCAGTATTTTGCTGCGCACTGAGTGGGAGTCCAATCCTGCCATTCTGCGGTATGAGCTTTGATGCACTTATAGGTAGCTCCGTTATACTTAACTATATCTCCTACTTTGTAATTTCCAAGATATGCCCATTCCGGATAAGAGCTCTCTCCCGAACCGGATAAAGCTCCAAGTGGCGTATATCTCCATGCAAGTCCTTCATTCTCGGGATGCCAGTCATAAATACTTACTGTGTATCCAACATTACATCTGTATATCTTTCCGTTGTATTCCACAACATCGCCATCATTGATAGTAATTCCGAAAGCCCATTTTACAACAGGAGCTTCGGCCCATGCCCATGTGCTGGCAGGATTAACCGGAGTCCAGTCACTGTACTGAATGGTGATATCACTCTTACACAGATATAACTTACCCTGATACTTTACCAGATCACCACTTTTGTATGATGCTCCCAGCGCCCAGTCATAACAGCCTGCAACACTCGTCTGTGTTGCAGCTTTAACCTGTGTTGACGGGCAATACAAACCTGTCACTGCCAACGTTGCCGCCAGCAAGATCCCAATACACTTCTTTCTCATTTTTGCCTCCCTTTTTTTCTATTCCGACCTTCTCTGTCAGATTGTTTGTGTACGGTCTTTCGTTAACGGCCCCCTAATATTATCAATATTTCGCAACAAACCGACCAAGTCATATTATACCAACAATTTTTATGGTTTTCAAACAACTGTTGGTAAAAATATATACAAATCGAGGCAATTTTTATTGTTTATTACGCATATTATCCATAGAAATAATATTAATTAATATTACGTTGTTTTTCTATTGTGCTTATTTACTATTTTCCCACAATTCCAGATGAGTTTTGGTCCAGGTATTGTGAGGAAGTCCACCCTTTTTAAAAATACTGTTTACAAGGATTATAAACACAATGGGGAAATATATTATGCAGGCGCCTGTCAGGATACTTCTTTCAAAGTTGGTGGCAGAAACCCCCGTGTAGGAATTGGCTGTTGCCCCTATAAGAATAAGAGAAATAAGTACCATCATAGGCTCCATAAAATACAGGATAATATTTCTGTAGAGAAGATCCTTTGCAGTGACCTTATCCTGACCTTCCCTGTCACTTACAATCCTTACATTAACAAGAGCATTTCCTATGGTCTGCTTTTTCCAAATCTTCGGAAGTACAATAAAGTATACAGCTAAAAGTGCATACTTGATCAATTCCGTCACATAAAACTCTGCATGTATATTCTGTGCAAAATAATGGGAAATCACGTAATTAACCCCGAGATTTATAATATTGCATACGATCCAGTCAACAGAAAATGCCGTAAAGGCACGGATAATTCCAAGCTTCTTTCCGCGCTCCCTTGCTGCTTCGTCCATCTTTTCAACGGAGGGAAGGAATCGCATGATAATGGGAGCACACCAGAATCCGATCATGCATCCCAAAGTATTATTCATAAGATCGTCCACATCGGGACAACGGAATGCATAAGGATAAATCCCCCACACACCGGAAAGCTGTGTCATTTCAAAGAAAAGACTTACAAGAAAGCCTATTTCCAGCGCCTTTTTCCAGGATACCCTAAAGTAATACCTTAAATAAAATCCCAGTGGAACCTGCATGATTATATTGGCGATTATCTGAAAAAGCATATGCGACTTAAAGAAACTTATCCAGTTTTCCTTTACCAAAAAGCTTCCTTTGTCCGAAAAGGATAATCCTGCTTTATCAAGGGCATACAAAATATTGTTAAACAAGTGGTAGTTAAACGCCACGGGCTTTCTCTTCAATACCTCCTCCAAAGTAGGCAAAGGAAGGAGCGTCAAAAAGAACGCACACATCATGTAGAAGACAAAGGAAAATATAACCACGGCTCTCATTGCCGACAAACCCTTATATTTTCTGTAATTCCATACCAGAAAAGGAATGGTGATAAGACATACCACCAAAGGGAACAGCATAACCGCCGTCATAACCGGGATTGAATAACCTGATAAATGTGACAACAAATTTTTTACCTCTTTCCGACCTTAAAAAAACAGCAATAACATATGAATGTTATCACTGTTTTCAACGTTCCCAACGGGAATCGAACCCATAACTAGCGCTTAGGAGGCGCTTATTATATCCGTTTAACTATGGGAACCGGTCTATTTGTAATCAGGGAAATTTATATACCCCTGAATCCATATAACACCTTTAAATCGCCTGCCGGGCTTCGGCTCGCCAAACAAATCTATTATATTAATACATACATCAAAAGTCAACTCATTACAGCAAATAGTTAAGATGTAGATTTCCTCGTTAGTTATGGTATTTGTGGTCTTTTTAACCTCCATAATCTCACCCATAACCGTATAGAGATCGCACTCCACTCCGTAAGGCATAAAGAAGGTGTCCACTACACTGTACACATCCTCATGTCTTATTCTTCTGGATATAACATTATAGGTATCCATCTCTTCAAGAGTAAGGGTCTCCATTGCATCTTCGTTACCCTTTTTGGCCTCGGCTATAAGCTGCCTTTTACCCGCCTGCTCCCTGGCAATCTGCTGTCTCTGCTCCTCATCCTTTTTAACGGGAAGAAGGATATTACCGGAAACGGAAAGGGCGCTCAGTGTGAGAGATGTTCCCCTCATGGGAAGCTTATCTGCTGTTTTTGCGGAAACATACTGGATCATGTTTCTAAGGTAGAAGATCACCGAGATTCCAAGTCTCTCATCGTCACAGATTCCCGCGTAGGAATCCTTGGCCGCATGTCTTTCGATGGTAACATCTTCAAAGCTTGTGATACCTTTTCCCGCAAGATAGGGATAGGAGTAGTTAAGCATGAATTTGTCGTCCTCATCGAACTCCCCGGAAACGGTGATTCCGAAATCGAGATTCTTATCAAAGGAAAGGTTCTTGGAAAACTCACCCAACACCACCTCATCCTCTGTTATGGTATAGGATCTCTCATCGGAATTCTTCACTATATCTCTAAGGAAATCATTGTATTGTTTTGTTTTTATTAAATTGCTGAATCCTATTGCACGAAGATACTTATGCAAAAGTTTCGCCTCCTGTTTACTTATTTGTGGGAAGGATCTTTTCCTTACCACCCATGTAAGGACGAAGTGCTTTGGGAATATTTATGGAGCCGTCTTCGTTGATGTTGTTCTCCAAAAATGCAATAAGTCCTCTTGGAGTAGCCAAAACAGTATTATTAAGTGTGTGTACATAATAAGTTCCGTTCTCGCCCTTTGTTCTGATACCAAGTCTTCTTGCCTGAGCATCTCCAAGTGTAGAGCAGGATCCCACCTCAAAGTATTTTTTCTGTCTGGGGCTCCATGCCTCAACGTCACAGCTCTTAACCTTAAGATCTGCAAGGTCTCCGCTACAGCACTCAAGTGTTCTTACGGGTACATCAAGACTTCTGAAGAACTCTACGGTATAGGACCACATTTTGTTATACCAGTCCATGGATTCCTCAGGCTTACAAAGTACCACCATCTCCTGCTTCTCAAACTGATGAACTCTGTAGATACCTCTCTCCTCGATACCGTGAGAACCTACCTCTTTTCTGAAGCAGGGTGAGTATGAAGTCATGGTGATGGGAAGAGATTTCTCCTCCACCATCTC
>JAILPU010000271.1 GCA_024699395.1 Lachnospiraceae bacterium
AGTCGTAATATTAACTTTGTTATTAACAAGGGAGTAAAGTGTGGTTGCGCTGGAACCCATGCTTATATTGGCAACTTCACCAATAGCATCCTTCTCCACATCGGTTAATTCAATGTCATCCCCGCTTACCGCTTCCGTTCCCATCAAATAACTGGGTGAACCGGCCATGCTGGATTCCGGTACGGGATTAGACGATTGAAGCAGTTCCTCCGGAATCTCCGGTGCTTCATCACCCGACAGATCCATGCCGGAAAGTAAGGCGTTAATCTCGTCCTGAGACAACATTCCGTCCATGCCCTACTCCTCCTCTCTTATTACAGACGTAACCCTGACAGCATATGCGTCTTTCTCGGAACCGGGTAACGCCGTAAATTTTTTTATATTTCCAACATATACGTCCATATCGTTGTCGACCTTGGTATCAAGTCTGATGCAATCCCCAACCTGAAGATTGGTGAAATCCGAAACGAGAATTGTGGTCCTTCCCAATATGGCTCTTATGGGTATGTCTACTTTACGGATAAGGGATTCGATATAAACCTCGTAATTCTCATCCCTGTTTTCCTGCATTGTGGAGAACCAGTATTTGGTATTGAGCTTATCCATTACATCTTCTAGGGTAAAAAAGGGAAGACATATGTTTACAAATCCTTCCACATCCCCCAACTTAAGATTAAGGGTCACAATGGCTATCATATCATTGGGAGCGATAACCTGTGCAAACTGCGGATTGGTCTCCATTCTGCTCAATGTAGGAGATATATCAATAACATTTTTCCAGGGCTCAACCAAAAGCCCTGTCATCATCGCAATAATCTTTTGTAATAGTGTAAGTTCTATCGCCGAAAATTCTCTGCTCTTGTCAAGGGGTATGCCGCTTCCTCCCAACATTCTGTCAAGCATTGCATAGCCCAAATTGGTGGCAAGATCGATAATGATGTTGCCGTTTAAAGGAGCAAAATTAATTATCCCCAAAATAACAGGATTCGATAAAGCATTGGTAAACTCACTGAAAGTAACCGCTTCGGAGCTGGCTACGGCAACCTGAACATTTTTTCTGAGATACAAAGGAAGATTGGTGGATAAAAGTCTTCCGTAGTGCTCAAATATAATTTCAAGGGTACGAAGATGCTCTTTTGAGAATTTGGTGGGTCGGCTGAAATCGTAATTCTTTACCTGCTTTTCGTCCTCACCGGCCATCTGTTCAACATCAAGTTCACCGGAACTTAACGCAGCAAGCAGGCTGTCTATTTCGTTTTGTGAAAGAACCTCGCCCACGGATCCTCACCTCCAGTCATGGGTATCCACTAACCGAACTTAACCTCGCTTAATGAAACCTTGTAAATATAATCGCCGTAAGCATCCTGAACAGCTTCCAAAATCTCCTGTTTAAGAGCGTCCAGGTTTTCTCTGCACTCGGCAAGGGTATGGACATTCACAACATCGGTTATGATACCCTTGATGATGGTAACCTGATCCTCCATAGCGGAAAGATCAACGAATTCATCATCGGTTTTATCCATAGAGAAGGCTGCCTCAAACATGATATATGCGGTATGCTCCCCCTCCTGGGCCGGTTTGAGAGGGATGGTCATGGAAGGAATTGAAAACATCTGGGTGTCGGCCATGGAGATAGTCTTTTCGCCCTCTTCCGGAGAAGTCAATTCCAGATTCATGACAGTCGCAATGTTCGTCACAAGTTCGGCAGTCTTTTTATTGGTGCCCATCATACTGATCATCATAACAGCATTCAAGGCGATATTAACTATAAGAAGTGCAAGAATCAGTACTGTAAGCAGATTCTTTTTCATAAAGCATTCTCCCCGAACGGTTCTACCGTTTGTAAGCCGAATCAGGTTGAAGGATTGTAAATCCTTATCTCAACTCTTCTGTTGCGGCTTCTCCCCTCATTTGTGGCATTGTCTGCCACAGGGACTCTGTCACCCATGCCCGCATGTTTAAGATTAACGGGATCTAAAGCGGTATGCTCTGTCAGATAATAAAAAACAGAAAGAGCTCTGGCATCGCTCAATTCCTCGTTGGAAGCAAATTTTGAGCCGGAGATGGGTACATTGTCGGTATGACCTTCAACCTCCACCATTCCTTCTGCATACCTTTCAAGGATAACTCCCACTTTATCAAGTATGGGTGTGATATTGTCTTTTAATTCGGAACTGCCGGATTCAAAAAGGATATTTCCCTTCATGGTGAGCTGTACATACTGTGCGGTAAAGCTCAAATCCACCTGATCCCCTATCTTA
>JAILPU010000310.1 GCA_024699395.1 Lachnospiraceae bacterium
TCTTATGAAAGACATGGATAAAGCCGTGGAGGTGGTTTCGGAAGCTCTTAAGAACGGTAAAAGTATTAGAATAGTGGGGGACTATGATGCGGACGGCATCTGCTCCACATATATACTCGCTAAGGGACTCAAGGAACTTAACGGTAATGTGACCTATACAATCCCACACAGAATAAATGACGGTTACGGAATCAATAAAGACATTATACAAAAAGCCGCAGATGACGGCGTTGAATTAATCATAACCTGCGATAACGGAATTTCAGCTGCCAAAGAAACTTTGTTTGCTCATGAACTTGGAATAGACATGGTAATTACCGACCACCATGAGGTACCGTTGGATACATCGGTTAAGCCTACTCTTAAAGAAATCCTTCCCGAGGCTCTTGCGGTAGTGGATCCTAAAAGACAGGAATGCACATATCCCTTCAAGGGAATATGCGGCGCTGTGGTGGCATATAAACTGATGCAGGCACTTTTCTCTAAGCTTGGGTTAATCACTCTTCCAAATAAAACAAGTGATTTAGAATCTGAGAATGAAGAGCCCCGGCATGATATTAATGATAACAATATCGTTAACGACCAACATGGCGTTAATGAACAATATAAAATAACGGGAGAATCAAATTGCAATAATAAGAACCAACAATGCGTGACACAAGAGCTTCAATGCATTACCGAAGAATGCAAAGGCGAAAGTGATTATGCTTTGAGTAAATCCCGACTTTGTAATCATGACACGGAGCAAATAAAGGATTTGTTTGATGAATTCCTTCAATTTGCAGCCCTTGCCACGGTCTGCGACGTTATGGAACTTACGGATGAAAACAGAATCATCGTTAAATACGGATTGAAATTGATGGAGAATACCTCCAATAAAGGCATGAGGGCACTTCTTGAGACCACGGGACTTGATAAGGGTGACCTGAATGCCTACCACCTTGGATTTGTCATAGGTCCCTGCATAAACGCCACAGGACGTCTTGATACGGCGCAAAGGGCGCTTGAGCTGTTTTTTGAGGAAGATTTTACGGTATGTCACGAAATGGCAAGTGAATTAAAAGCATTAAACGATTCGAGGAAAAATCTGACCGAGCAGGGAAAACAAAAGGCAGTTGAGTTAATAGAAGCCGGTGAAATCTACAAACAGGACATAATGGTGGTGTACCTGCCTGATGTTCATGAATCCCTGGCGGGTATAATAGCCGGAAGAATAAGGGAGCAGTACAATAAGCCTGCAATCGTAATAACCGGAACAAAGGAAGGCTTAAAAGGCTCCGGAAGAAGCATAGACAGCTATGATATGTTTAAAGGCCTATCCGGGGTAAAAGATCTTTTTACCGCATTCGGAGGACACAAACTGGCTGCGGGATTATCCCTTCCCTATGACAATCTTGAACCGCTTATAAAGAGACTAAATTCCGACACAGGACTTTGTGAGGAGGATTTTGTGAGAAAAGTATCCATTGATATGGAACTTCCTCCCGAATATGCCACATTAAATCTCTGCGAAGAACTTGAAAAGCTTGAACCTGTGGGTAATGGAAATTCAAAACCCCTTTTTGCTGTAAGAAATCTGAAAGTTACAGGTATCAGACGATTTGGTAAAGAATCCAAATGCGCCGCACTTTTATTTTTAGATTCTAATGGAAGCCAAAATGAAATTATTTTGTTTTCAGGGGTTGATAAACTGATTCAAGAAACCGATATAAAATGCGGTGTAGGAACTTTTGAAAAGTTAGTAGCGGGAAAATTGAATGTATGCTATAATGTATGCTATAGAATAAACAAAAATATTTACAAAGGGTTCACAAAAAGACAGTTAATTCTTGAAAACTATATGCCTTTATGTGTTTTAAACCCTTCGGAGTCGGGAATATGATCCATATTTTATCCCTAAATCCCGCGATTGACAGGACAATTTGGCTTGAAAGCCTTAAACCGGGAGATATTAACAGAGCAGATGCGGCAGTTAACATACCGGGAGGAAAAGGCGTAAATGTGGCCAAAGTGTTAAGAAAACTCAACATGAGTGTTCTTATATCCGGTTTTATCGGCGGAAATCCCGGCAGGACGATAGAAGAGTATCTTGAAGAAATCGGCGCAAATTGTGCATTCACTAAGATTTCCAATGATACAAGGATTAATACCAATATAATAGATAATTCCGGCGCTGTTACGGAAGTGCTGGATCCGGGACCTGTAATTACAGTCAAGGAATATGAAGAGTTCTGCAAGGCTTTTATACAGAATCTTTCCGTAACGGATATATTGGTACTTACGGGAAGCATTCCAAAAGGGATACCCGTAGAAATATATAAAGATATTATAGAGACAGCTCGCAAATTTAACATAAAAACAATTCTCGATGCCTCAGGTGATGCATTAAAAGCGGGAATTGAAGCAAAACCCAATCTGGTTAAACCCAATTCAAAGGAATTGTCTGCATTAATAAATAAAAATATTTCAACTGATGAGGATATCAGAGAAGGAATCGATTATTTACTGAATAAGGGAATCCAAAAGGTTGTAGTGTCGTTAGGTGACAGAGGTGCCGTGTACAGTGACAGCGATGACACATTTTTAACAATTTGTTCACCTAAAATTAACGCCCTTAACACAGTAGGGTGCGGAGACACCATGGTAGCCTCCATGGCATCAAGTTTTCTAAATGAAGAAGAAACTGACACAATGATCAAAAAGGCGGTTGCACTGGCCTCTGCGTCGGCGGCGACGAAAGAAAACGGCGACTTTTCCATGGAATTGTACCTTAAAAACCTTGAAGAAATGTGACGCTTTCAAAACACTTTAAACTATATGGGGTATTTTTTCTGAAATAAATACAATATATGGGAATATTATACAAAATATGAAGTTTTTATTAAAATATTATTGACATCTTATGACTGTATAGTAAAATAGAGATAAATACATTGACGAAAATTGAAAAGAAATTGAATTTACAGAGAACTTTTTACACGTTGGGGTGGTATTATGGATTTAAGGAAGAATAAGAAGAGGATTGGTGACATCCTTGTAGACAGTGGTGTCATATCACCCGCCCAGTTGCAGGACGCTCTTACCAAACAAAAGGGTAGCGGTAAGAAACTGGGAGAATTTTTGACAGATGAGGGTATCATAACCGACGAGGCTTTGAGAGATGCTCTCGGCAGTCAGCTTAATCTCCCTATAGTCGATCTTCAGAGTACGGAAGTCGACAACAGAGCATTTGCGGGAGTTATCCCCGCAGTACTTAAGAAGCATAAAATGTTTCCTTATGCGTTATCTGAGAACAATCCCGGCAGGATAATGCTTGCCATGGCGGATCCTCTGGATATATACGCACAGGACGATTACAGATATATGTCAGGCTTCGAGTTACAGCCGGTGGTTGCAACTACACGAAGCATAATGTTAGCCATCTCCAAGCACTTCGGAGATACAGAAGTTAACGAAGCGCTTAACGAACTTACGGACGGCCAGGAAGAAGCAGATAAAGCTGCACAGGAACTGGCCGAAGCTGACGTTAACTCATCTCCTATAGTAATGCTTGTTAAGGAGATGATAGAGAACGCGGTACGAAGCAGAGCTTCCGATATTCATGTGGAGCCTATGG
>JAILPU010000315.1 GCA_024699395.1 Lachnospiraceae bacterium
TACAAATGAACTGAGAAAGACTCATCCTTATACGTTTGTAGCATTGATGATCGCTACATTTTCAGGATTTTTTTGGATGCTTGCGGAGGAGACTTTCAGAAGACCTTTAAAGAAACTGGATATTATTAAATATGTTGAGTCTCCTCTGGAACATTTGCTCCTGTGGGGATTTCTTTTAATTGTATTATATTTTTTCCTTGATACGGTTATGGAAAAGAGTATTAAGAAGACAATGATTGCACTGATAAGTGCAGGCGCACTTCTTTTTTATGCGGGTATTGTTACCGAGGAAGTATTTGGCAAAAGTATTTTTAACAGGCTTAACAAAATAATAGGCACGGACCGGCTTCTAATGTATACCGGTGGCTTTGTTCTTGTTTTTGCTCTTCTTGGGGTATATTACAGTTACAAAAAGCTGGAGGGGGAATATACCTTCAGCGAATATGTCATGGGAGTGGTCTCAAGAAGTTTTCTGGTGGGAGTTATTTACAGTGTGGTATTGCTGGGATTGATGACTCTTACATTTATTTTTACACAACTTCTGTTCGGAAATTTTGAGGATATTTTCCTGCCATTGTTTGTATTGGTAACGGGATTTTATCTTACGGGATCCTTCCTTTCGGGAGTGGCGAGCAGCACAAAAGAGATACCCAAATTTGTGGAGATTCTTTTTAAGTATGTTCTCTATATTATGGTGCTGGCGGCGTACCTTATTTTATATATTTATTTTATAAAGATAATTGCATTGTCGGCCTTCCCTTCCAATATTGTATACGGCATATTGACTTTTATGTTCTCGTTCTCAATGCCGTTGGCATATTTAAATCTGGAAAGCAAAGAAAAATTTATAGGAGTAAGTGCAAGGATTCTGCCCTTTATTCATGCACCGCTTTTGTTCCTTCAGTTATACTGCGTGGGTGTGAGAATAGGACAGTATGGGCTTACACCTTCACGTTTCATGGGATGCATTTTTATAGTTGTTGAGATTGTTTATATAGTTTTGTATCTCATAAAGAAAGAGAAGGTTTACTATTGCCTTCCCGTATTTGCAATTATGGGATTCTTGGCCTTCATCATGCCTGTTACAAATATTCTCTCGGTTCCTAAGATTTCTCAGACCCATGTTATTGACAGGCTTGTGGACAAAGAGGAAAATAAACTGACCGAACATGAACACGGCAGGCTGTATGCGGCATACAATTACCTTTGCCGTATGGATAACGGCAGGATTTATCTGGAAAAGAGATATAACGAAGAACAGCTGGAATACTTAGGAAATCTTAAGAGAAATGACAGCGATAATAATACATATAATACAGAGTATCGTTATTTCCAGTCGAGATGTAAGTCCATGGATGTTTCGGGATACGGGACGGTTACACCCTTCAGATGTTATGATAGCGTACGGGATGCTGAAACTTCGGTGGGGATTGACGTAACGGATCTTACCTTGGAAAAGATAACTTTTGGAAGTTATTACGATGAAGAGTATGAAAAACTGGATCATTTTGATGCCTCAGCTTTCGTTTCTGTCCTGATGGATTCAAGTTACGATATCAATAAAAGTATGTTTGAGGCGACCCTTCCGGATTATAAATCGGGTGACGCAAAGGTGGTAATCACAGATGCCAATATTTCATATGATCCGGTGAGCGAAAAAATCATTAGTCTTAATATCAACGGCTATATAATTCAGTAATGGAATGTTTAATACCATGTTGGGAGAAGATGAATTATAGCACAAAAAAAGAGTAACCTTGGCGGTTACTCTTTTTTATAGGAATACAAAATTAATTTGTTTTCTCAAGGGTCTTGTACACATATGCTGCAAGAGCTGAACCTGCTAACGGTCCTGCAATAAATACCCACAGTGATGAGATAGGAGCAGAGTTACCGTTGATCAATGCGATAATGGCGGGACCGAAGCTTCTTGCGGGGTTAACACTTGTTCCGGTAAGCCCGATTCCAAGAATATGAACAACAACAAGTGTAAGACCTATAACAAGGCCACCGAAGGAACCGTGGTTTGCCTTTGAGGAAGTAACGCCGAGAATGGCCATAACAAAGATAAAGGTAAGTACAATCTCAACGATAAGACCTGCCACACAGCTTCCGCCGACACCGGAAAGTCCGTTGGTACCATAGCCGCCGGTCATATCTTTTACATTTCCAAGGTTGAAAATAAGAGACAGAAGAGCTGAACCTGTCAAAGCACCGAGACACTGGGAAACCACATAACCACCGAACTCCTTGGCACTCATGCCACCGTTTAACAAAACACCTAATGAAACAGCGGGATTGATATGGCAACCGGAAATGTTTCCGATACTGTAAGCCATGGCAACAATGGTAAGACCGAATGCAAGAGCGGTGAGAAGGTAACCCGAACCGTTTTGCGCGTCACAGCCCACTAACATTGCGGTGCCGCATCCCAACAAAACAAGAGTCATGGTTCCGATAAATTCAGCAATATATTTTTTCATTTCTAAAAGCCTCCGTAAACAGATTTTTTATTTTTATAAATAAGAACTATTCCCATAAGGGAAGTAAAAAGACCCATAAGTACAGCGCCCG
>JAILPU010000008.1 GCA_024699395.1 Lachnospiraceae bacterium
ACTACTGTCTTCATGCGGTGAGGTTATCACTGATACCAGTCCCGCCGAAAAACTGGATGGTATCAACAAGCTCTCCAATGGTGAAAGCAATATATTTAAGTCCATAAAAAATGAGATCGACCCCGTTTTTATAGACGGAGACAAGGACCGGTTTGAGGAAGGTACTTTTAAGCATGAGGCTGCGACGTTTATAGATTCTATGAACGAGTTTGATTCCTATGCTATGAATTATCTTCTTGGGAATGCCTCTGTGAGCTCTTCTGATCAAATATACGAGGGTTTAGACATAGGAGACAGTCAAACAACCGATGAGCCTCAAAAAGACGTTTTAAGGGCAAATGATGGCCCTTCTCGTATAAAGGTAAAACTGTTACGGGTTATCGACGGTGACACACTCTTGGTTGACGAAGACGGAACAGAAAAGTATATCCGATTGATAGGCATTGATACCCCTGAATCAGTACACCCGGATGATTCAAGGAATACAGAAGAGGGAAAAAGTGCTTCCGATCACACGAAAGCACTTCTCTTTGGTATTGAATATGTTTTTCTTGAAAAAGATGTTAAAGAACTTGATGCTTATGGAAGGACGCTGGCTTATGTATGGCTCAGTGAAGAATCCGGCAACATTCTTGATATGCTAAACATAAAAATAATAGATGACGGCTTTGCCGTTCCTATGCCAATAGAACCAAACATAAAATACAAAAACACAATTCAGGGCATATACGAAAAGATTACTCCCACGAAATAGTTCCAAGCAAAAAATCAAACAAATCGATAGAAAGGACCCCCTTCGTCATCGTACGAAGGTTCACGTCCATGCTTTGCTATTACCCAGTTTCGCCTCGTTCCTGTTATAACCTCAACTAATCGTCACAACGTCTGTTTATTAATCTGTTGAGGTATGTTGATCTTCTATACCCATTTCTAATCTTCATTTTTCAAAGTCCTTGATTTTTTTCGATTAAGTAGCTTTTTCTATATCCAGCCAATGTTCTATTCGATTTCTTTCCAAAGACTTAGAACTTTTCCAAATAACTACATAAACATGTCACTTTTAGCGCCGGTCAAAAAGAAATACCACTCACAGCCCAAAACGGGTACGATTGTTCTTTTGCAAAAAACTATAATATAACAGAGGTCTAAAATGTACACAAATCATGGACATTTAGACCTCTAATAACAAACTATTCTATCGATATATGAAAATGAGCAAAATCAATGCTTGCAGCTTTTGAAAAGGTTATAAATATTGTTATCCTGAAGCTTATCTTCCTTGTTTTCTTCTAACTCAGGGTTCAAAACCGTAACCTGAGTAATGATCTTCTTTTCATCCTCCACAGGAATGATATTGTTATACGTAACCTTCAAAGCAACCGTATCTTCCTTTCTTTCCTCTTCATCAAAAATATTGTCGTTTGGCTTTACAAAGGCGTTTGGAGCGACTTTTTTCCAAAGTACATTCTTTCCGACTCTCTTAACAAATACCGAATCCTTTATAAATCTTACCTGACCAAGCTGTGCAGGAAGAACTCTTCCGTTATCGACAGTATAAACCGTAAGCTCCTGGAAATCCCTATTTCTAATGTCTGATGCTTCAAGATTATTAACCTGAGTAGGCGTTAGTCTTTCCGTTTCCGATGCTGAAGGGTTCGATGAAAAAATAGAGTTCGTTGTCTGGGACTTTTGAGCCATATCAGCCATATATGTACCGGCCATATCGGAAAAAGTCTTTGTTTCGTCAGGCGACAATCGTCCGAACACAAACTGAGTACCGGCAGAGATAAATACATCCGTTAAGTACGAGGTCATCTGGTACTTTTCAAGCTGTGACAGTGTCTGCAGAGTAAGGACTGCAGCCACTTTATACTGCCTGTAAAGAGCTATTACATCATCAAAGAAAGGATGAACATACTGTGCGCACTCATCCACCCACAAGAAGTGAGGTGATCTGTTCTCCTGAGGGCGTCTCAAAACCGAAGCCCTGTGCAGAAGAAGGAAAAACAGCCCAAATGACGTCGAAGTACTCTGTGCAAGTTCTATACCGGTTGAAACCACTGTTATCTGGTTCTTTGAAAGAATCTTATCAAAGTCAAGGCGCTCTGATTCATTTGCAGACAGTTTTCTTTTAAATCTGGGATCCTGAAGAGTCTTGTTAACAAGGTTTCTAAGACCTCTTTCCTGATCAAACATCTTTGGAGCACCGGGGCCTATAAGCTCCTGCTTAACAAACAAAATACTCTGATAATACGGATTCTTTCTTGAAGCCTCATCTACATCGGCATTTATGCTTGAAATCCCGGGATTGGAATTTTTTACGATGCTTCTGAAATCCACACCACCCTTATCAACACCAACGGTAGAGATTTGGATATTAATGCCAAATTCCTTTTCTATTGCTTCGATATATGGCTTTAAGTTATCAAAATTAGAGATACACTCATGTATATCGTCTATGTATGCCTGCTCTCCTGCCATATTCTTGGCAAGCATAACTATGGCTGCCACGTTAGTAGATACTGCCAGTGATATGTCCGTAAAGTATGTATCAGAATCCCCGTACATCTTGTTCGTTGCTATAAGCACATCCGAGAATACCTGGGCAGCGTTTATTATCCTTATCACCCTCTCCTCTTCATCAAGCCCTAAAGGAATATAAAAGGGGTTAAGGGCAACCTCCCTGACGTTGTCATACTGTGAATATGTATGCGCAGGGTCTAAAACATTTACCATCATACTGTTTGCGGAAGCCATTCTGATTATGGCCTCTATCATTGAAGGGTTGGGCGCAACAACAGTCATTCCGCAATCAGGATATGTTTCGTACAGATTTCCTATAAGCTTTTTATTATCTTTAAAGATCTTTGCAGTTACTCCCACAGGCTTAATCAGAGACTCATCAAAATCCCTTAAAAGATTCTCATCGGTTATTTCACCTGCAAACCCATCTATCTTGGCCTTCTTTTCAAGGACAAGCTTTAACAAGCCTTCCTGCCTTTTTAAGCGGTTATCGTATTTTTTTGACATATCGGATGCAATGACGGTTAAAAAGATACTACTCGTTTTACCGGTTCCGGAGGGGCCGATGATAACACTCTGCAGGTACCTGTCCATCATCTTTATTCGTATTATCCCGCTTGTCTCAAGCTTTTCGATATCAACAATGTCATAGAGATTCTTCTTGTTCTTTCTGTTATCAATAACATGAGTCCATTTAAAAGACGCTATCGCTCGCTTTGTAGAATCCGATTTAAGCGCAGGAAGTGCTACGTTGTATAAAACTATGCCTTCAAGTGTTACAAGCCCTAAAACGACCAGATAAGCTATAAATAAAGCCATTTTTTCGGTGAACACTCTTCCCGTCGGAAGTTTCACTACGTTTACCACCGCAATATTCCTAAAAAACGTAAACGTAGGCTGTGCTAAAAACAAAACGGCATTAACCATGCAAAGATAAAAGTAAACCTTTTTCCTGGAGTGATAACTCCAGAATCTTAATTGTGTAGACCATGCCCATATGACCACCGGAATGATGACACTTGCAAGGATCAGGAAAAAATTATTGTAAAGAATCTTTTCCTTCAGGTACACAAAGCAGTACACATACCTTAAGAGCATAAACATAACAATCATTATGGTCATTATAAACATCACAAAAGAGCATACTTCATCTTTCGTGTATGGTATGCTCTTTAGTCTTTCCTTAAGGGATCTTTTTTCCGAATCCGTCATGTATGTCTTGATATAATCGTCACTTTCCTGTTCTTTAAACCTCGAAAAATCCGATTTATATTCACTGTCGGAATGGTCCTTGTTCCCCGTAAATATTTCTTTTATCGTGTCCTTTAGGTCTTTTGCGCTCCCTTCAAACGCGTGACGCATCATCTGTCTTTCGATACGTCTTTTTTGCTTTTGGGCAGTCTTACCCTGATTATTTTTGTTACTCATACTTCCCCTATTTCTTAAACGCTCATATTGCCCTCTATCTTCCCCGTAGAAGGCTCTTTTGTTTTTTAGTGCTCGTTTACCCGTCTTTTATGTTTCTATGGCTTATTCGGGCAATTTCGCACCAAATCAAGCGCCTATTTGTTTCTCTCCCTTATAAATTTATCAACGGCCAGTCTCACCAGATGTGATACCACTACCTTTCTGTGAGTCTTCCCGTATATCTTTTGTGTCTCCTCAAAAGCGATCCTGTTAAGTTCGAGCATTGTTTCAGGTTTTAAAAGGACATTAAGTCTTGACCAGTCAACGCCCTCTTCTCTTGAGCTAAAGATTATATTGATCAGCTCATCCTCTTCGCTTTCAAACTCAGTTAGATTTGATTCAAGAACCTCTTTATTTTCAACCTCGGGCAATTCTTGATTTACGGCCTCTTTTGTCTCCACAGGCTCTTCTTTAACAACTTCTTTAACGGCTTTTACTTCTTTTTCGATTTCCTTAGCCGATTCTTTTACTGTTTCTTTTTTTACTTCCTTTGCAGTTTCCTTCTTCTCCTCTTTTTTAACCGGAGCTTTCTTTTGTGTGTCTTTCTTTACAGTCTCTTTTTTTACTTCTTTTGTATCTTCGTTTTTCTTTGAAGCAGTTTCCTTTTTCACTGTTTCAGTCTTTTTTTCTGCCAAAGGTTCCTCTGTTTTTTCAAAACCTGCCAGAGCCGAAAATGCGCTGAATGAACTGTTCTTTGCCATAATAATCCTCCTCCTACTCTTCACCCTTAATGATCTTTAAAAGTTCCACTACCACGTTTATATAGTCCTGTGCCGCACCACACTTAGGTGCAAATTCATACAGGCTCTTTCCGGCAGCCTGTGCATTTTTTATTTCCTGACATCTTCTGACTGCTGTTTTAAAGCTTCTTAGCCCCATCATTTTTACCTTTTCAGGTAATCCTTCAAGCACTTCTCTGTCAAGGTTTGTGTTAGGCATGTAATCCGTTAAAAGCGCTCCATATATTTCCAGATCCGGGTTAAGGCTTTCCTTTGCTTCCATGATGACTTTATTTAATCTTACTAGACCCTCTATCGAAAGTCTGTCAGCTCTTAGAGGAATGATAACTCCGTCTGCACATACCAAAGACGCACTCATGGCAAGTTCCAGTGAAGGCGGTGTATCGATTATTATAAAGTCATACATGTCTTTGACTTTATTGATCACTTTGGTCTTTAAGCACATATATCCACCGGGGCTGTGCATTAATTGTGACTGGTCTTGACCGATCAGTTCATCGCCCGGGATTATGTCTCCCATAAACGTTGACTGAATTGCTTCTTTCGGATCCGTGTCGTTCATGAGTATGTCATGGATCGTGTACTCGTCTTTTGACTTTGCGTTATAAAGGCTTGTTGCATTGCACTGCTGGTCCATGTCTATCATTAAGACCTTGTACTTAATATTTCTTAGTACATCGGCTATATTTACTGCCGATGTCGTCTTCCCAATGCCGCCCTTATTGTTGGTTATAGCGATTGTTATTGCCATTTTGTGCCCTCCTAAGTCGCTAGTTTTCTTGCTTTTTATTGATTTAGCTATTTATTTATCATAGCTTTATGTTCCCATGTGTTTATGTGCAAATGCGAAAATATGTAAATATTATTTTTGTATTTTATTCTTGTATGTTTTTACACAAATATTCTTATGTGC
>JAILPU010000032.1 GCA_024699395.1 Lachnospiraceae bacterium
CAAAGGAAAAACTTATTGAAAATATGTGCAATCCGGATTACCTGAAACTTTTATGCCGTTACTTTCTATTTAATTATAAATACGAGAAGTCGTAGTTTGATTTTCAGAACAGCACGGAATATGAGGAATACCTTCAAACCAATCCGCCGGTAACGCTTGGAGGAGAAACTGTAAAAAGTTATGGTGAGATGGATATAGCGAATTTTTTGTATCGTAACGGAATTTTATACGAGTATGAAAAGGAATACGAGCAGGATACAAGAACCAAAGAGCGATTTCAGTATTACCCGGATTTTTATTTGACGGATTATGGTATTTACATTGAATACTTTGGAATAAATGAAAAGGGCGAGGTACCCGCATATTATTCTTCAAATGGTGGCAAGTCTCCAACGGAAGCATACCGTGACGGGATGGAATGGAAGAGAAAATGTCATAAAGCTAATAATACGCTCCTTATTGAATGTTATTCTTATGAACGTTCAAATGGAGAGCTTTTGGCTAATCTCGAAGAAAAACTTAAAAAAGCCGGCGTGAAGTTTAAAACTTTAAATTATGAGGAAGTTTGGAATAAAGTTGCAGAAAGCAATTCTAAGAATGTTCTTACAGGTATCGCTGAACTTATTGCCACAGTTATATCTCTTATGAAAAGTAATGAGTGTGACATAGAACAGTTAAGGACAATTTGCGATAGCGAAACAAAGAAAGGGCGTAAAACAGTATTGGTAGGGTTAGTTGCCCCTATTTATGAAGCTTATGTGAAAATATTAAAGCAAAGTGGCGAAATTGATTTTAATGATATGATCAATGAGGCTGCAAAGATGATTAAAGCCGGTAAGTATGTTAATCCGTATAAATATGTCATAGTAGACGAATATCAGGATATTTCGAAGTCGCGGTTCAATTTGTTAAAGGCTTTAAGAGAGTCTAGCGATTATAATCTTTTTTGCGTGGGCGATGACTGGCAGAGTATCTATCGTTTTGCCGGAAGTGATATGGATTATATACTGAATTTTGCCAAGTATTGGGGTTCAACCGAGTGCAGTAAGATTGAGACGACCTACAGATTTACGGATAGTCTTATAGATATTAGCGGCCGTTTTGTCATGCGAAATCCTGCGCAGATTAAAAAGAGAATACGTGGCATACCCAGCAAATTTGGCTTTGCAATGGGAGAAATAAAAGGCTATAACGAAGCAACTGCAATTAAGTTTATGGTTGACAGAGTGCGGGAACTGCCGGCTAACAGTGCTGTGTTCTTTATTGGCAGGTATACTTTTGACAGCAGAGTGCTTAGCGAATGTAAAGACCTTGAATGCAGGTTCGATATGGCGACTCAGAAGGCACTTGTTATTTTACCTGAAAGGAAGGATTTAAAGATGCAGTTTATGACTGCACATAAATCAAAAAATGAGATGCAGGTTTGATATAATTAGCAATTTACTTGACACGTGTCAAGTAAATCACCATTTTTGTTGCGACAATTACTTGACAAATGTCAAGTAATTCAAGGTTATCGGAGGGAGTAAATGATGTCTTTTTTCAAGAAGAAATCTTTAAATGAAAAAATGCTTCATGGTAAAATTGAGTATGATCCGGAGACCCAGTACGCGGTCATAAGAAGTTCTATCTGCACCGGCGAGAAGGTGGCGGGATTTAAGAACAAGACTGACGGACATTTTACTGAGGTGATGTTAATAAATGAACCTCAGGATGAGGAGAATTTCAAGAAAACATATGGGCTCGATACCGTTAAGGTCGAGTATTAGATTGCAGTAATTTGCGAGCGGTTAAGGCGGTATTTGCCGGTGGAGATTCTTTGAATCGGGAAAAGAATTGGTTTATAAATTGGGTCGGTTATCGACTTATAGACCGGTCGGTTATTGGCTTGATGATTGGGACAAGTACCTGCGATGGGGTTTTATAATGACTAACTTTGAGATAAAGGAAATTGCATTAAGGCAATCTGCTGAGGATATGGGTTGCAAGGCGCAGGATTTTTTCTCGGATAAGAATGTTGTTGTGCCGTATAATCCGGGAAAGAATGCGCGAAAATACATTAAGCAACCGGTTATATGTAATTTTGTTTCTTATGGGAGCAATATCGTTGTGGCGACTACTGAAGAAGTGGCCGATTTGGTGGCGGAATATATCGGTATGTTTGAGTTTTATCATTGCTTTGAAACGCCGAATTTGCATTGGCTTAATGAAAGACTGGAAAAACGTGGAAGTAAGGTGTGCTTTATGGCGGAGTACTTTCTTCCGGATGTGAACAGGATAGCGGATAAGGAATGTATGTATGAGACACGCATTCTTGTTCAGGAGGACTTTAAGGACTTGTATATTCCGGATTGGAGCAATGCCCTCTGCGAGGACCGAAAACAACTGGATGTGTTGGGTGTGGGAGCATACGATAATGACAGGCTGGTAGGCCTGGCGGCGTGTTCTGTTGACTGTGACGAGATGTGGCAGATCGGAGTGGATGTTTTGCCGGGATACAGACGAAAGGGGATTGGCTCTGCACTGACAAGCAGACTGGCAACAGAAATTCTGAATCGGGGAAAGGTTCCGTTTTATTGTTGCGCATGGTCAAACATAAGGTCTGCCGGGAATGCAATAAAAAGCGGTTTTGTCCCGGCATGGGCAGAGATGACCGTCAAACCCAAAAGTGTGGTGGATGAGATGAATGGTGTTGAAGTGGAGGAGAAAAACAGATGAAGGATTATTACAACATAAGTTTTTTTGAAGATTATATTTCAGTTTCTTTATATGTTGAGTATGAAGAGGTTATGAAACTTGGCGAGGCGATGGAACAGGCAGATTCTAACGCATATATGAATGGATATAACTGGGAAGCGTTTCTTAATAAGTATCTTGAGTATAATGCACCTGAGATTCTTGATATTTTAGAATCAGATTCTGAGGCGGGAATGTATTCAGCTTATATAAATGATGTAAATGAAGAAACCAAGGCTCTTGCTCAGAAGTTTGGCGAAATAATAGAGTCATTGATTGAAAACGAAGATTTGGCACTGGATTTTCTCGAAGAGCATGGAGACGAAATTGATTGGGATTAAAGAAAACGGGGGTAGATGATATGAAAACAGCTATAATTTATTATTCGCAGCATCATGGCAATACAAAGAAGCTACTTGATGCTATAGCCCAAAAACATGAAGTGACACTCATAGATGTCACCCAGACGAAGGACTGTGATCTTGCGGAATACGACCGTATCGGTCTTGCATCCGGGATTTATTATGCCGGTTTTGCCAAGCAATTGATAACATTTGCAGAAAAATTTTTGCCGGATAATAAGCAGGTGTTTTTTATTTATACCCATGGAGCGCCTAAGGGTGGGTTCTTAAAAGGTATCCGCGAGATTACCAACCAAAAACACTGTAAGGAATTGGGCGAATACCACACTATGGGATTTGATACATTTGGCCCGTTTAAGCTGGTTGGCGGAGTAGCGAAAGGTCATCCCACGGAAGATGAGATAGCAGGAGCTGTAAGCTTTTATGAGAGCTTAAAAGGGTAGCAAAATTCCAAAATGTTGATTGAAGGTACAAAAATGCTTTCCAAAATGTTGATTGAAGGTACAAAAATACTTTCCAAAATGTTGATTAATGTTAGTATGGAACTATAATTTTGCAAAAATGAAGCTGAATTTGTCCCATACTTTGTGATAACATCTTTTTGGAGCTTTTTATAGAATAATTGATCATATGTAAAAAGGAGGTCGGTGGTGGCGGAACGTTTTGCGGTTATAGATACCGAGACAAACTGGGAAAACGACGTGATGTCCATAGGTATTGTAATTGCCGAAGATGGAAAATTTGAGGCGGTGGATTACAAGTATATCATTTTCGAGGAGGCGGCACGTGTTGGCGGAATGTTTACATACGCCATGATTCTAAAGGGACAGAAGCCGGAGTTTTATAAAAAGGAAAAGGCCATCGAGACAATTAAAGATTATTTGGACGCCAACACTGTTAAGAAGTTGTTTGCATATAATGCTTCCTTTGATGCGAGATGCCTTCCCGAACTGTGCGATTATTGCTGGCATGATATAGTCAGTTTTGCAGCATACAGGCAACACAATCCGGCTATTTCAGAAGATGCACTTTGCTATAAAACAGGCAGATTAAAAAGAGGTTACAAGGTGGAAGATATTCTGTGGATGTTCGGAGAAGATGGTTATATGGAGAAACACAATGCTTTGACGGATGCCATGGACGAACTTCGTATCATGGGGTATCTTAAGCATTCTATTGAGAAGTACCCCGTTCTGTAGTTTCACTTGATTAATATGGCGTGGCACATATCTCAATTTGCAGTTACGTTTGGACCATATAACATGACGCCGGTGCGTATTAGATTCCGAATTCCTCAACTTTTATGGAAAATATTAAAAAATATTTAGACCTTGCAGCTAAAAATGCGGCAAGGTTATTTTTTGCTCGGTACAAACCGACTCCGTCACGACCGAGTAAAAATGCTTCTTCGTTTTACAACTGATGCAGTACACGACTTTGTGATACAATGGTAATATTGAAAAAATGCAGAGGTTTTTATGAATAGCGCGGTTACTTTATCATATTACGATGAAAATGCAAAAGAATTTTGTGAGAATACGGTGAATGCCGACGTGGCGCCACAGAGGGAGATGTTTCTAAAGTATCTGGAAGATGGAGCGTACATTCTTGATTTTGGATGCGGCTCGGGAAGAGATACAAAGGCATTTCTCGATTTGGGTTACAGAGTGGATGCCGTAGACGGTTCTTTGGAATTGTGCAAAACAGCGTCTGAGTATACCGGAATTAAAGTAAAAAATATGCTCTTTCAGGACCTTGATGAAGTGGGGAAATACGACGGCATCTGGGCGTGCTCTTCAATTTTGCATGTATCAAAAGAGGAATTGAAAATTGTTTTGAAAAAAATGCTCACCGCATTAAAAGACGGCGGAGTAATATATACATCCTTTAAGTACGGGGATTTTGAGGGCGAAAGAAACGGGAGATACTTCTCTGATTTCACAGAGGAATCCTTCACGGAGTTTATTGCGGATTTCATAGAGGAATCGTCTGTAGATTTCGCAGAGGAAGCCTTTACGAGATGCAGTGTGGATCGCATAGATGAATCACCTGCAGAATGTAATGCGGATTTCAAAAAGGAATCGTCCGCAGAATCTAAGGCGGATTGCCCGCAAATTGTTGTTGCAGAAAGCTGGATTACCGGTGATGTGAGACCGGGACGGGGGGCAGAAAAATGGCTGAACCTGATTTTGAAGAAATAGATGTGAATATTGCAGAAAAATCAAATGAATCACTGCAAATAGATTATCAGCCCTTTGCCATGACCGGAGACAGCAACAAGGCTGTTCAGTTGTATGCAAAGCTTCTTGCAAGTTTCGGTAATGCAAAACAGGTTGATATTATAGTGTCATTCCTAATGGAATCCGGCGTCAAAATGCTTCTTAATCAATTGGAAAAATCTATCAATGCCGGCACCAAAATACGGATTCTTACGAGAAATTATCTTGGGATTACTCAACCTTCGGCACTTTATATGATTAAACGCGAATTGGGCGACAGAGTGGAATTGAGATTCTACAATGACGTGACCAGATCTTTTCATCCCAAGGCATATATTTTTCATTATGATACCTATGGTGAAATATTTATTGGTTCGTCTAATATTTCAAGAAGTGCTTTAACATCGGG
>JAILPU010000090.1 GCA_024699395.1 Lachnospiraceae bacterium
AGATAATGCCGCCGGTGTTATGTCCAGCTCTTTTGCTATTTCTCCCGCATTCATCCGACCGTTCTTCAGCATTAAGAGTATATCCCTTCGCTGATCATCAGACAGCACTTTAAAAATATTTGTTTCGCTCATGATTCGCACTCCGCCTTGCAAAGCTATTTAAAAATATTTTTAAATTGTAAGGTCAGTATAAATCCGTTTTTGTCACAGGTCAAGAACTATTTAAAATTTTTTTTAAATTACTTTCATTTATTCCATAACATTAAAAGAAGCGGGCTTATTGAAAACCCGCTTCTAATCCATTCATCATCATATTGAAAAGCAATTCGCCTGTCCCCGGTCTCTGCAAGTCTGCCTACCAATCTGCCATGACAGAATACCTCAAGAACCGTTTCGCTCATTGATTACCTCCTCAATACTGGTGTATACGGGAGTCGAAAACAAATCATTGATCTCGTTTACCACTCCCAATTCCATTGTCAGCTTTATAAATGATTCAAGGGGAATTGCTACTATAGTAGCAGATTACACAACCATTTCCACGCGACTGCCACCGCTTTTTCCCTTGGTTACAACAATCTGTTTATCGATGCGTTCCTTAAGGTCTGCCACATGTGAAATAATACCCACAAGTCTGTTGCCTTCCGTCAGACCGGCAAGCGCTTTATATGCCATATCAAGGGCTTCCGGGTCAAGGGATCCGAAGCCTTCATCAACAAACATTGTATCAATCTGAATTCCACCGGCAGAAGACTGAACTTCATCGGATAGACCAAGCGCAAGAGACAATGAGGCCATAAACGATTCACCGCCGGATAAAGTTTTTACACTTCTCTGCGTTCCGTTGTAATGATCGATTACCCCCAAATCCAAACCGCTCTGACTCTTAGCATTTGCCGCCTCCTTCAAACGAATAAGTTCATATTGCGAACCGGACATTGTGAGAAGACGAAGGTTGGCTCGATTGATTATCCTGTCAAAATATGTGGTTTGAATATAGGTTTCAAGCATTATCTTCTCTTTTCCCGCCAACTTGCCATTGGCAGTATCGGACAAAGCTTTTACCCACGCAAGCTGCTTCTCAACTTCAGCCATACCCTTAGATTTGCTTATAATATTGGCTCTCGTTTTTTCATTGCTTTCCAGGCGAGCAGATACAATCTTACTTCTGTTTATACATGCTTCCTGTTTTTCTTTTAAGGTTTCCTGCTTTTCGAGCTCACCCGATAAATCTGTTATATTTGCATCTTTAATCGCGTTATCATTTTGTTCTATGGCAGTTTTTAACTGCAGAACTATTTCCCTTTGTTCTGAATGCACCTTGTCTGCTTTGTCATATGAATTTTGCAATTTTAAAGCTTCATCTTTATAATATTTGAGCTTATCCTCGGCATCTTTTTTATTCTCAAATCTCAGGTCTTTTTTCAAATCATCAAGTTGCTTTTCTTTTTCCGCAACTTTTGCTTTTTCAGCTGAAATTAAAGCAATCTGTTTCTCAATCTCAGTTCTTAAGTCCTCCACTTTTTGCTCAAGTTCGGGAATTGTAACATCCAGCTGTTCTTTTCTGATAACCTTCTGCTTCTCTGTTTTCAGATTTTGTTCCTCATCCTCACGCTTCTTATTGCAGGCGCCGATTATTCCCGCGAGCTTATTCTGCAGCTCATTCAAATCCTCAAGATGCACAACCTTTTCGCTTTTTTTCTTGAGTTCACTCTCCAAGATATTAAGCGCTTCTTTTAATCCGTTTGCGTACTCCGAAGCTTTATTCCTTTGATTGCGTGATTCTTCGCTTTGTTTCTTTGCCTCATCCAGTTCTTTTTCCGACGGTACTTCGGCGGAAAGCTTCGCAGGATTTGGATGCGACGTCGAGCCACAAACCGGACACTTTTCACCATCCCTTAATCTTTCGGCAAGAATACCTGCCTGACCATCTCTGAATGCCTGCTCCATAGATTCGTATAACGCATTTTTCTTCCTGAAATCTTCGTCTTTTTGCTTATAAGCCTCTTGTGCATTCAAATATTTTTGCTTTTTATCATCATATTCCTGCAGCGATTTTGACAGCTCTTCCAGCGCCTCGGATTCTTCTTTTATTCTTTGCAAATTGGCTTTTATTTTTTCAACTATGACACTTGTGTCGTTGTATGAAGCTTGTTCTTCTTTTAACTTCGTAAGTTCAGTGTCCAGTTTCTTTTTTTCACCTTCCTGTTTTGCCAGTTCCTCCTCGTTCCTCTTATTGCTATCTTTGATCTTTTCTAACTCTGTCTTGGATGATTCAAACTTATCGTAAGAAGGCATCTCATTCTCAATAGATAAAGCATTTTTCTCAAACGTTTGCTTTTCATTCAAAGCATTTTTAGCTTCCTCTAAGTTCTCTATATACTGCTTAAGTTTAGCCTCCTCATTTATAAGTTTATTCTCGGCATCTTCCTTGGCCTTCTTTGCTTTTTCCACTTCCTGAGCCGCACCGATATTCTGATTTACAGTCTCAAGTTCATTGTTTATTATTTTAAGTTCTTCATCCAGTTTGTCCTTTAATGCCATGTCCTGATTGGTTAATCTGTCAAGCAAATCCACAACATCTTCCAAAGTCATGGCGCCTTCCTTAGCTTTTTGGGCTTCAATGGAAATGGTATCATCCTTATCAACCTGAATGCCCTGAATATACTGATTTACACTTTTCTTTGCATCTTCAGCCTGACCATAGATTTCTTTACGTTTATCTTCCAGTTTATCTTGAAGTCTTTGATACAACTGCGTCTGAAAAAGATCTCTGAAAATATCACGGCGCTGTTTTGTATCAGCCAATAACAGTTTGAGGAAATCTCCCTGGGCAAGCATTGATATTTGTGAGAACTGTTCTCTGTTGATGCCTAATAATTCTTCTATTGCCGCGGTCACTTCTTTAACCTTCGTATATACACGTCCGTCAGGAGTCCGTAACATTGCATCGGCTGTCTGCTTTGTCTCTCCCTCCCTGTTTCCTTTAAGAGGTCTCATATAATCGGGATTGCGCTTAACATAGTATTCTTTTCCGCCATGCAAAAAGGTAAGCTCAACTTCCGTAGGTGTCTCAGGTTCTGCATACTTAGATCTGAACATAGACGCATCCCTGTTGGGTCCGCTTGCCTCACCATATAATGCAAAACATATCGCATCAAAAATAGTAGTTTTTCCCGCGCCGGTGTCACCTGTTATAAGATAAAGTCCACAGCTCCCCAAATCATCCATAGGAATTTCCACATGGCCGGCATATGGACCAAAAGCTGATAATTTAAGATTTAAAGGTCTCATACTTACACCTCCCAAATGGACTCGATTAATTCCTGAGACAGTTTCTTTTGTTCCTCTGTCATGTCCTGATTATTCTGCTTTTCATAGAACTCTTCAAACAGTTCAAGAGGTAATTTCTTCTCTATGTTCTCCGCATCTGTAACAACCTGACTGCTTCTGGTTCTCTTATTGTCATAACTTAGTTTCATTAAATTGGGATATACGACACGAAGTTTTGCCATAGCATCAATAATATCATTCTCATCCGTTAATACAGCATGAATATAATCTTTGGTATTGGTCCCCTCATAATTTTTCTTTGACATCAGTTCTTCGTAAGTTCCACGAATCTCTCGAAGATCGCGCAACGGAACAAGGGGAACCTCACTGATATTTACTTCCCCCTTCGGACCCATTTCAACTACAGTCACAGATTTCTTATGATCCTTCTCGGAAAATGAATACTTTAAAGGTGTGCCACAGTATCTGACCGTATCCCTTCCAATCTTCTGTTTTCCATGCAAATGCCCCAGCGCAACATAGTCAAAATCATGGAACACAGCGACATCTACCCCGTCCAAACCTCCGACGGATACTTCCTCGGATTCACATCTCGTCGATCCGATAATCATTTGGTGCGCCACAAGGATGTTTCTCTCTTTTTTATCAACATTCATATGGCTTATTACCACATTGCACGCATCGGTATAATCCTCTAT
>JAILPU010000095.1 GCA_024699395.1 Lachnospiraceae bacterium
CTTTATCTCTTCCATCTTGGCCGGGGTACCGTAAAGGTGTGCGACAATAACCAGTTTTACATCCGGATACATTTCAAAAGCTTTTTCCAAAGCCTTTGGATCCATGTTCCATGTGTCATACTCCGTGTCTATAAAGACAGCTTCACCGTCCTCATATCCCACAGGATTAACAGAGGCATCAAAGGTGCAGTCACTGCAAAAAACCTTCTTACCTTGTAGTGTCCCGCAATTGGGATTGGGGCGTCCATATATTTTCTCTCCGGCAAGCTTCGTTGCAAGATGAAGTGCGGCAGTACCACAGGAAAGAGCTACCGCATATCTGCATCCCAGATAGTCCGCCAGCTGTTTTTCAATTTCATTTATATTAGCGCCCACAGTGCTTACCCAGTTCGTCTGGATGGCCTCATCAACCCATTTCTGCTCATCACCGTGCATAGTGGGGCTGGACAGCCATACCTTCGATTTGAATGGTTCAATTCCTGCGAATCTCGAATCGCTTGCTAAATTCATCACGATTTCTCCTTGCTAAATTTTAATTTAGCCACCTTCTGTTTTATATAACACAATATAACCTGTTTTACTTACAGGTCATATCGTCATTTCTATGATTATCCTGTTCCTTACTCTGTCCTTCCACGATACCTTCGCCTCTTAATACAGGGAAGATGGTACCAAAGAAGCATTTAAGGTCAAAAGCAAAGGCTTTAAAGCCACCCTTTTTCAATATCTTTACATAATCCCCATCAAGCTTTGCTTTCACGGGAATCTCAAGTTCGTCTCTTCCGTTTATCTGAGCCCAGCCCGTTAGCCCCGGACGCACATCATTTGCACTGTATTTATCTCTTTCAGCCACAAGGTCTTCCTGATTGTAAAGAGCAGGTCTTGGACCGATAACAGACATATTTCCCACAAAAATATCCCAAACCTGAGGAAGTTCATCAAGACTGGATTTACGTAAGAATTTTCCCACCCGTGTTATATACTGTTCCGGGTTCTTTAGTAAATGTGTGGGAGTATCAACAGGGGCTCCTATCTTCATGCTTCTGAATTTGTGAAGGTAGAAATATTTCTTATCCTTCCCCACTCTTTTTTGCTTAAACATTGCGGGTCCCGGATCGTCCACCTTAACCAAAATCCATAATATCAGAAAAATGGGACTCAGTAAAATGAGTCCCGTTACACTCAACACAATATCGATTAATCTTTTAATGATTTTTTCGTACATATTCCCATCCACATTTTTATAAGTACAGTAACCAAAGATTAAACAGGCTTATAGGTAGTGACAAGCTTCATAATTTCATCTCTTATGGCTTCATCCTTGTTGGCATAAGCCACTCTCATAAGTTCACCCAATTCACTTAAGAAAATACTTGTATCAAATTTTATGGGTTTTCCTATATGAATAAGATCGTTTTCTGTTTTAACCAGCCCTTCTTCAGCCATAAGCTTTTCTTCATAAAGCTTTTCTCCCGGTCTTAAACCGGTGTACTGAATCTTAATATCCACATCCGGCTTTAATCCCATCTCCTTGATGAGATTCTTGGCAAGATCGGCTATCTTAACAGGATTTCCCATATCCAGCACGAAAATCTCCCCACCTTTGGCATAAGTACCTGCCGTAAGCACCAGACTTACCGCCTCAGGTATTGTCATAAAGTATCTTATGATGTCCGGATGAGTCACCGTTATGGGACCGCCCCTTTTAATCTGCTTTTCAAAAATAGGGATAACGGAACCGTTACTTCCCAATACGTTTCCAAATCTTACCGCAACAAACTGGGTCTTTATATCCTTAAATACTCTTCCGCTTCCGTCCTTGTCCGCATTTTCATTACCAAGGTGAGTAAACAGCTGGGGAATCTCACTTGCCCTTCCCTCTTTGATATATTTATCAAAGCTCTGTATTATCATCTCGCACAAACGCTTTGTTGCTCCCATAACATTTGTGGGATTAACCGCTTTATCCGTAGAGATAAGTACAAAGCGTTCACAGCCGTGGGTCATAGCCGCATAGGCTGTCTTATAAGTGCCTATGGCATTATTTTTAACTGCCTCACAGGGACTTACCTCCATAAGAGGTACATGCTTATGGGCCGCTGCATGATATACCACCTGAGGTCTGTATTTCTCAAACACCTGATAAATTCTTCTGGAATCCCTTACGGATCCTATTATCACATCAAGGGAAAGCTCGGGATATTTTTCCTTTAATTCCAGCTGAATATCATATGCATTATTCTCATATATATCAAATATTATAAGCTTCTTGGGACCACACTGAGCAATCTGACGGCATAACTCACTTCCTATACTTCCGCCGCCCCCTGTTACCAGTATAACCTTATTGTTGTTAAATTCACAGACAGCCTCCATATCATATTTTACAGGCTCTCTTCCCAAAAGGTCCTCTATGGTAACTGGCTTAAGATTGCTTACAGTCACCTGACCGCTGGCAAGCTGGTAAAGTCCCGGAAGATTCTTAATCTCACATTCCGTCTCTTTACAGATATTAACGATATCCCTTCTCTGCTCTGCAGTGGCGGAGGGCATGGCTATATAAATTTTAGCTATGGAATACTTTTTAACATAATGAAGAATATCCTGACTTGTTCCCACCACAGGAATTCCGTCTATATAACGCCCCACCTTATTGTAATTGTCATCTATGATACATCTAACTTTCTCATCAAGCCTTCTGTTAAAGGTTACATCATGACATATCATACGTCCTGCGCTTCCTGCGCCTATAACCATAACATTGGTGGTGGACTTACTTCTTGCACCCCTTAACAGATACACAAATCTGTAGGAAAACCTGATTCCCAATATCAGCACGAACTGCATAACCGCGCCAAAAAGATAATAGGAAATAGGCATCCTTTTAAAAAGGATTGTTATAAGCACCACATGCATAAAAGCAGTGATAAGACTGGCATATACTGTTCTTATAAGTTCATAATAGCTTGCAAATCTCCATATACTTCTGTAAAGGCGAAGCCCCCAAAATACCAAAAGGCATACAATGGTATAAACAGGTACAAAATCAAGCCAAGCCGAAAAGTAGTCATCCGGTATCTTGGACATCTGAAAATCAAATCTAAGTAAAAGTGCCAGAAAATAAGAAGCATTTACTGCCAGCACATCATATGCCATAAGAACCAGAGCAACCGTGTGCCAGTGCTCTGACAATATTCTGTTCATTGATTCATTCTTGTTCTTTGCGTCCATTAAAACCCCTCAACATAAATCAAAGGAAACACTGCTGTTTCCTCTGACTTTAAAATCGGTATGCCACACGTTAAGGATATATTTAATCAATTAATCACGCGTGATTAATCCCGTACCGAGGTACGGAAAAATTCAAAAAATTAGTTGTTCTTTTTCTTTGTAAGACCGGCACCTGCAAGGCTGATAAGGCCAAGTGCAGATACAGCCATTACAACGTCACCTGTCTTAGGTGCTGTTGCGCTTGCATCAGTTGCGGAAGCACTTGATGAGCTTGAGCTGCTTGATGAGCTTGATGATGATCCTGAACCGTTTGCGCTCTTGGAATCACCTGATGATGCTGATGAACCTGCATCACCTGTAGATGCTGTTGATCCGCTGTTTCCGTTGTTGTTGCTTGAGTTACCTGCATTGGGGCTTGTAGCAGCAAAGCAAGCTGTGCTCATAGCGAAAACAAGAACAGTAGCAGCAACAGCTGCTAAAAATCTTTTCTTCATAATCTGTCTTTTCCTCCTATCCGTTATTCATGTGGCATACCCGGGTATGATAGTCAAACCTACCACCCCTCTTATATATCAACAGACTTTCGTCTGAGGATACCTAATTAACAGGCTTGTAAAAAATATCTATCATAAGTCTTCTTAAGGAATCATAGTCCACATGGAATTCCTCATACTCTCCCGGCTGAAGTGTCTCACCCTG
>JAILPU010000085.1 GCA_024699395.1 Lachnospiraceae bacterium
ACCTCCTTCGCTCCCCGGGCGCGTTATAGGTTTAGGCTATAACATTCGATAAAATAAGGGAATTAGACAGGAACCGTTTTGGGGATTAACATCTAAGCATAAGGATTAATCAATTATTCACAGGAGACGCATATGTATAACATGACTACACTTACAAAAATGAATATGGCCTGTTGCAGCCAATCAATCTCGGAAACTCGTATGGAAAAAGTGCGGTCATGTCCATGTATGCGCATTAAGCGATACCATGAAACATGAATCCAATCATTAATCATTCCATATCTGAGATCCGGGAGCCCATTCGTTCCCGGATCTCATGTTTTATTGCATAGGAAATTTCGTTACAACTTCCCATGCAATAAAAAATGCGATCCTAAGGATGCGCATTCGCGCGTATTGTAATTGTTGCATAATGAAACCGCGCTCGGCGTGTAATGAAAATGTTGCATAATGCAAATGCGCGAGAAGACGATTCCGCAGGCGGCATTCTTATTAGTAAGTAAATTAAATACAAAAACCGGGAGGAAACAAAAATGAGCTTAGCAATTGAATCATTACTTATACACGGAGGAATAGACGGGGATGAGACCACCGGCGCAGTGAATGTGCCTGTGTATCAGACATCCACATACAAGCAGGACGGCTTGGGAAAAGACAGAGGCTGGGAATATTCAAGAACCGGTAATCCCACAAGAGCGGCCCTTGAGAAATTGGTGGCAGATCTTGAGCACGGACAGTACGGTCTGGCGTTTGCCTCGGGTCTTGCGGCAATCAATACCGTGCTTTCCCTTTTTAAAAGCGGGGACAAGCTGGTGGTTTCCGACAACATATACGGAGGAACCTTCAGGATACTCGACAATGTTTTTAAAAATTTCGGTATTACATATGAGATCGTGAACACCTCAGACCTTGACAAAGTAGAGGCAGCCATAACCGATGAGGTAAAAGCTGTTTATATAGAAACACCCGCAAATCCACTGCTCACCGTAACCGATATAGAGGCAGTTTCAAAGATTGCCAAGAAGAAGGACAAGTTTGTTATCGTGGACAATACTTTTTTGACACCCTATTTACAGAGACCTCTTACATTGGGAGCCGATATAGTGATTCACAGCGGCACCAAGTATCTGGGGGGTCATTCCGATACAATTTCCGGATTTGTGGTGGTAAATGATAAGAAGCTGGCAGACAGGCTTTATTATCTTCAGAATGCCATCGGGGGAGTCCTGGCACCCTGGGACAGCTTCCTTGTTATAAGGGGCATCAAAACCCTCGGTGTAAGAATGGATCGCCACGTGGAAAATGCAGTGAAAATTGCGGAGTGGCTTAACAACAGCAAATATGTATCAAAGGTTTATTATCCCGGACTTAAATCAGATCCCGGTTATGAGATTCAGAAAAAGCAGGCCGACGGACCGGGAGCAATGATTTCCTTTGTGCTGGATGAGAAATACGACTACAAAGTCTTTTTTGAAAAATTAAAGCTTGTAACACTGGCAGAGAGCCTGGGAGGCGTGGAATCCCTTGCATGCCATCCCGCTTCCATGACCCATGCGGCAATTCCTGCAGAAGTCAGGAAAAAGGTGGGAATCGTAGACGAGCTTATAAGGCTGTCCGTAGGTATAGAGAACGCCCATGACCTTATAGCCGATCTTGAACAGGCAATCAAAGCATCTGCAAAGTAAAAGCGTTTTTAAGAAAGGAAGGCGATGGAAATGGATGTTTATATGGATGTCCACGATATGATAGGCAATACACCTCTGTTAAAGCTTAATAATCTTGGAGTAAAGAGTGGAGTTAATCTTTATGCCAAGCTGGAACTTATGAACCCCGGAGGCTCCGTTAAGGACAGGGTGGGAGCATATATGATAAAGGATGCCGAAGAAAAAGGTCTCTTAAAACCGGGAGGCACCATTGTGGACGCCACAGCGGGCAATACGGGATTAGGTATAGCACTGGCTGCTCTTAATAAGGGGTACAGAATCATATTTGCAGTACCCGAAAAGTTTTCCCTGGAAAAACAAAAGCTTATGGCAGCTCTTGGGGCCGAGATAGTTCATACTCCCAGAGAGGATGGGATGCTTGGAGCCGACAGAAAGGCTGACGAGATAATAGCCTCCATTCCCGGAGCAATTTCTTTAAAGCAGTTTGATAATCCCGCAAACCCCAGAGCTCACTATGAGACCACAGGTCCCGAGATCTACAGACAGCTGGATGGAAATGCAGATTATCTTGTGGCGGGAGCAGGAAGCGGCGGAACCTTCTCCGGTACGGTAAAGTATCTTAAGGAGCAAAACAGCAATATCCAAGGGGTACTGGCGGACCCCGTGGGCTCCATTATCGGAGGAGGAGAGCACGCAGATTACGATATAGAAGGAATCGGAAATGATTTTATAGCAAAAACCATGGATATAACTCTGGTGGATAAGGTTATAAAGATTACCGACGATGAGGCATTTAACGCTTCAAGGCTGCTTGCACGAAAGGAAGGAATATTTGCCGGCTCTTCATCGGGAGCAGCCCTTGCTGCAAGTCTTAAGCTTGCTGAAATGATTGACGAGGGAAACATAGTAACCATATTCCCTGACAGAGGTGACAGGTACTTAAGTAAGGGTTTGTATGATTGAGAGTATATGTGAGACTATGACTGACGACCGGAGTGGATATGTAAGATTTGTATCTGGGGACTGATTGTATATGGGATGTTCTCATTTGAATATAGGGACAAATGAGGAATCCGAAAAGCAATTATATTTATAGGATGCTCCTATAGTGAATGATAGATATTAAAGATTAGACAGGTTTTGGGGGCAATAGTAAGATTAACACAGTTGAAAAATAAGTAAAGGAGATACCAAAAATGGCAAGAGTAAAATTATTGGAACTTGAAGAAACACAGGGCGCTGAGAGAGAGCGTTATGAAGAACTGGCAGGAAGAAATGCGGTTACAAATATGAAGAGAGGTCTTTTAAATGATGCTGCAACCTATGATGCATATATCGCATGGTACACATCATGGAATCGCCTGGTTGAGGTAGTGGGAGAAAAGGATGCAATTTTGTATGCTCATTCCATCTCCACCACAAATTCATGCCAGCTGTGCTCATTGTTCTTTATAAGTGACGTTAAGGGTCTTGGTCTGGATCCTTTCAATCTTCAGTATGATGACAAGGAGAGAATCCTTACCACACTTGGTCAGCAGATTGTAAAGAACCCCACCGCTGTTTCGGATGAACTTTTTGATGAGTTGAGAAAATACTGGAACGACAAGGAGATTGTGGTAATAGTGGGATTTGCCGGACAGATGATTGCTACCAACAACTTTAATTCAGTACTTAAGATTGATGTGGATCAGAGACTTCTCCCCATAATTAATGATTTTAAACCTGCTACATGGAGAGATGCAATTAAGTAAAGAATTCATTCAAATATCCTTCAAAAATAGTTTTATGTAAAAAGAGGCAGGTTATGGGTATAAACCCGTACTGTCTCTTTTTGTTTCATAGAAAATTGCTCCGAAGCATCTTATGAAATAAAAAAATACCATAAATTAAAGATTTGTATAAAAGCAATTTGATACCGTAGCCGCCGGAATGGCATAGGTTTCATAATCCGAAGTTGGTGGTTCGAGTCCACCCGGTATCGTTTGAATTCGTCGGGAGGGAGTATATGCCCGCCCAACACCCTTAGAACTCGTTAAGACAGGGTTTATGTCTGACCGACATCGAATGAACAGAAAAATGGTGGATTAAGCCGGAGGATATCAAATGGTGTCGGATTGCAGACAAACAGTTCTGCAGATATCGGTTTTACAGCTTA
>JAILPU010000147.1 GCA_024699395.1 Lachnospiraceae bacterium
TATCTCAATTTTGTTTATCTCTCACCACATTATGCAGAATACGAAATGCCAATCCCATCATGTCGCTTATGCTTTTTATTTCCACAATGGAGATAAATAAAAACCGCCACATCAATTTGCAGCGGTTTCATACTATTTGTCATATGCTGTTGTAATTATGTCAAAGTGTATTAACAGGCCAACACCAGTACATTTTTTGTAAATAATCTTAACGTAACAATTTTATCGACCATGCCTAACAAGGTAACTTTACCAACTCATTGTTGATGATCTGAAGGAAATCAAGCTCGCATTCAAAATCCCCGATTTTCTTATGGAGGCTTTGGTAAACGGTGCCCTGCCAGCTGGTGTTTCGTCTGGACCTAAGGACAACGTCAAAGGTTGCAACCTTTCCTTCCTTTTGGGCTAACTCATCTCGGCTTCCCTTATCGAATGGTATACCTTTATAACGGTTGCTATCCTTTAAGGGGCCGGTCCCAAAGTTTCTCTTTTCCTGAAAGGACTGAGGGAACCCGGTTTCATCGCATATTTTATCTATTTGAACTATAAGCATGGCGAGGTCGGTAAAATCAATGACCGAATCGGTCACTGCAAAATATGCTCTTCCTTTAAGCTTTTCTCCGGCTTCATCCACACATAACCTGAAAAAAACATCCATCAAAGATCACCTGTCCCTCTTGGGTCTCGCCTCGCAAACTTCATTATAATCACATCTGATAACGAGTTTATTGTTTTTGTCATCCGAAGAAAATCTGTCGATTATCCTGGCTGCCACACCCTGAACATTTTCATATGTGCAGGCCGGCAACAGTACAATGTACTGACAATCCGAATACCTTGAGGCCACATCCCCGATTCTAAGCATGGATCTTAAGCACTCTTCAAGTCTTTCCATTCCCTGCTTGATAAAGAATGATTCTATCTTTTCATTGGGTGCGCTGTATCCGTCGGAAACCTCAACCGTAAGATACATCACATATTCGGCCATTCCCAGTCTTGCCAGTTTTCTTGATTCAAGCCTGTATATTTCCTTAAAAACAGGATATCCGCAGATAAACACTCCCTCGGGAGCATCCTGTTCCGTCATCTCATATCTTATGGAATCCGCATCCGCATATTCCGTGCCTGCTCCCAGCTTAAGAAGCATCTCCTCGACTTCGCTGATGGCCTCGGAATTCCTGATACCCAGAGCACTGTAGAGAATATCCTTGGCACTTTGAAGATTTTTCCTTGCGCTCTCAAGTTTGCCGCATCCAATCTGTGCCTTAATAAGGTATGCCCAAAGTTCGTCATTAACCTTATCCACAGAAAGACCTTTATTGATTATCCTCTCAGCCTCATCATATGCTTCTTCCTCAAGGTAGAGAGAAGTCAGATCTCTTACAGCCCCCATAAAAAGAGAACTGTAATGGCTGGATGCTGTCAAAACCCAGTATCTGGAGGTGCAATCCTCCATAAAATCAGCCTCGTAAAGAGCTATGGCATTTTCAAGGGCCGCAATCTTCTCATCCTTATCTTTTCTCTCGGATGCCAGTTTTATCAAATTCACGAACTCATCAACATCAAGTGAGATTTCCAGATCTTTTGACAAACTGTAAGCCCCCGGAGAAGTTACGATATATTCCCGCTCTCCGAAGGTCTTTTTAAGCGCAGTCCTCAAACGGTACATAAGATTCTTGAGCGCTCCCGCGGGATTGTCCGTTTCATTGTCATCCCACAAAGCTTCCGAAAGCTCCTGTACCGAAATAATATGTCCTCTGTTACACAGAAGATATACAAATAATTTTTTTAACATGTCACTTCTTAATGATGCATCATCCAAAACGCCCTCACAATCATCAGATGTGACACAAAACTTCCCAAGGGTACAAACCTTGAACATATAAAGCCCCCATGGTTTAAAAACACATTGTTATCCGCCTCTATTTCGGTATTTTACCACATATATTTTTTTGTTTCAACTTTAACTTTATAGTTTAAACCCAAGTGACTTTATAAATATTTTAGTTTATTTTCAGTCGTCTTCCTCAATTTGTTTAGAATCCTTCTTTTCAGGGGCAAAAACTTCGGGAAGAAATGTAAGCAATATCAATACGAAAAGAAGTACACAGATTCCCGCAATCCCCAGTGGAGTCTTGATATACAGGGCAATGTAACCAAGGAGAGGCACCGAAAAAAGGACTTTTCCCACCACATTTTCATAAGGAACAGGAATGGAATCCACCACCTCATTGGCGTCACCCTTTGTGGTGAATATTTTTTCAACATTATTGTTTTCCACAACCCTATGGGTTACAAGTGTTTCCGAATTAAGTTTATAGGTTATGATATCCCCGGGAACGATTTCGCTAACCTCGGCAGGCATACATACCACCAAGCTTCCCACCTTTATCTTGGGTTCCATACTTCCCGTAAGCACCGCAAGGCTCTTTCCCTTTAAAAGCCCGGGCAATATGAAAATAACCGCAACGGCTATAAGGAGTATCAAAATAATCGTCGTAAAAAATCCACAAATTCTCTTTAGCATCTTTAACCTCTCATTTTTTATATTTATACAACGGGCGTCGCCTCACACTACTGACCGTGTGTCGCCAACTCTGTTAACGGGATGTCTCCATATTCTGATAATCCGGGGTAACGTCAACACTTTATCATATATCATATTTTTCGGGATATATCAATATCAGAGAAAATAAACCCAGGCAAGCCCCAGCCAATTACAATCACTTAATGTCATGGTAACATTATCAATATCAGGGAAAATATAACTATGCAAAACCCCGCCCTCACATGCAACATGGTAATTGTTCTTTACAGTTGCACGTGAAAACGGGGCTAAATTCAATTAATGATAAGCTTCATAATTGGCCCAGATCAAAGCTGCGTTATCTGCATTGTATCCTGTTTTATTGGCAGGGTCTGCGTAAGCGCTTATCACTGTATGGTCGCTTTGGTTGGTAATTTCCACCTGTACAGCCTCATGATAAAC
>JAILPU010000171.1 GCA_024699395.1 Lachnospiraceae bacterium
TTTCAAACTATATAACATTTAGGCAGGGTTATATTGATAAAAAAATCAATGGGGATTACTTGTCGTCTTATAGAGAAATATTTTGGGAATTGCAGCTAGTGCCGACTATTATTAGATATGGGGTGAGTGATATGAAGCTCCCTTTCTTGCCCTATACGTGTACATGTATACCAGGGAATAAACTGTCTGTAAGAGCAAATGGATTAATAGATATGTGTGAAAAAATAAATGGGACATTTTCGATAGGAAATTGCGATAGTGGTTTGGACATAGGTAGGATTACTGATATTGTGAAAATGTATAAGTCTGTTGTGACAGATGAATGTTATAAATGCCCTATAAGTAAACAATGTGGGATTTGTTATGCTCAGTGTTGTAAGGACGGAGAGTTTTCAAAACCTAGTTGTGAGGAATTAAGATTAATGTATCAAACAAATTTGTCCATTGTGTACACAATACTGGAGAATAATCCGACTGCTTTTGATAATTTTGTGTACAGAGATGAGTGGATATTGAATTCATGACAGAGAAGGGAAAAGTATGGCTTTTTATAGATTATTGCCTTCAGCGCAGATATTGTATGATGATTCAGGTGCAACTATCATAGATATGTTTTCTTTTAGCAGGTCTAACTACACTCTTGAAGAAGCAAAACGACTTAAACATATTTTAAATGATGATATTAGTGATGCAGAGTTGGATGAACAAGATAATATTATGCTAAGTGAATTGTTTAATGCGGGGTATTGCTACCGTTACGAGAAAAATATTCATAACGATTTATTCCAGGGAAAAAAGAATCCTGAAATTAGAGGACTAAACGAAGAAATCCCCGTATTTTCTCATGTGTTTTTTGAAGTTGGTTATGACCCGAATTTAGGAACAAATAACAATTTATATGGCTGTAAACTGTCAGGAAATTGGAATTATGATCATGTTGACCAAGAGGTGCATTTAGATATTGAGAAAACTGTAGAGAGGATATCAAAATTGTTTATAGATAAAGTCGTTCTCTCAGGAGGAAGTCCATTATCTAAAAATAACAACGCTATCATGACATTAGAGTATATAGAGCTTATCAAAAAGTATTGCATGGGAAAAGTGAAAATAGAGGTTATTGCTCCGATATCAACGATTTCAGAAGAAATTCTTGATTATATGAAAAAAGAGAAGGCTGTTATTAATTTCACAATAGATTCCGTTGAGAAGATAGAATCTGCGATGGCTTTTATAAAAGAACATGGAGATGTTTGCATGCGATTTACCTCTTTAGTCAGCCTACCATATTATTTTGAAGATATGTGTCACGAGATTAATGTGGAATTAGAGAGGATAAATGGAAATTTAACTAATCGTATATGTGAAAATGACTATTCAGAACGCATGAAAAGGGAAACAGTAAATTATTGGGATAACCATCGCTTTAATAGTTGTTTAAAGAACAAAATGGCAATATCGCTTGATGGAAAATTGAGACCATGCCCAATGATTGAAGAAAGTATTGCTGACTTGAGAAGAGAGACAATAGATGCAGCATTTCAGGAACAACGTCTGGATAAATACTGGAGATTTACAAAAGATTTGATTCCAATGTGCAGCAAATGCCGAAATCGTTTTATTTGTGAGGATTGTGCTTTCTTGGAACATATGGTATTTAGTCATGGTATTGATGGTAGTATAATGTGTAACAGAGAATATTAGGTTACTAACATGAAGTGAGGAAATGACAATGTGGTTTGCATTTATTGCAAGTTTTGTTGGATTAACTGCTATTTTGTCAGATATGTCTGAGGCGGCTTACATAATGTTTGGAATAGTTTTTGTTATGTTTTTTTATGTTTATGCTGGTGTGGCGCAGGTGTTAGTGTATGACAGATTACATGATACAAGCAATGTTGTTGAAAGTGCTAATACGTATCTTGCCAACAGACTTGTGAGTGCTATTGTACTGGTGGGAGTTTATATACTGCTAGTTACGTATATTGGATTTGGAGCTACTATTGTGGCGATGGTACAGGCATTTGTTATAGGACTTATAGGGTGCATTAAAGGAAAGAATAAGATAATTATTCCTACACTATTGATAGGCGCAGAATTGATTACGGGATTTTTATTGGTATATGGAAAGGCCGGGGTTTAGATGATAAAGGCAGAAAAGATAGTAAAAAAATATAAAGGTAAAGTTGCCCTAAACAATGTTTCCTTCGAAATAGGGAGAAATGAAGCTATAGCTGTAGTTGGACCAAACGGTGCGGGAAAATCGACTTTGCTTAGAATACTGTCGGGGATAAACACTCCCTCATCAGGCAGCATCACAAGAGAGGAAGGCTTGAGGCTGGGGGGAGTTTTTGACTACAACGGACTTTATCCCAATATGACGGGATATGAAAACATGCAGTTTTTTTATCGGATGAACCACACAGGGGATCAGGAAGGGGAGAAAAAGAGCATAGAGGAGCTGCTTGAAAAACTGGAACTGTTGGATGATGCCGGAAGGTATGTTAAAGGATATTCCAAGGGCATGGCAAGGAAACTTGCAATCGCCAGGGCACTTTTGCCGAATCCGGATATACTGCTGCTCGATGAACCTTTCGACGGACTTGACATAAAAAGCCATGCTTTTTTGATGGACTTTTTAAAGGACTGGGTCAGGATTGAAAAAAGGTCGGTCATAATAACATCTCATTCCATGGCAGATGTGGAAGAACTGTGTGACAGAGTTTTAATTCTTAAAAACGGATGCGTTAAGAACAATTCCCTTATGTATGACCTGAATGACCGTGTGGCGACTCAATATCGCTTTGAATTTGTGAATGAAGCAGATGTAAAAACCGGTTTTGAGATTATCGGGAAATTGCATCACGGTGTGACAGGATTGAAATATGACGGAGCAGACAGTATTGTCTTTAGCGGTTCGTCAATGCTTATGAACAAAGCCTTTGTTGAACTTGTTAAAAATGGTTTGGAGGTTAAGGAGGCAGGACCTCTTTACAAGAGGCTTGAAGAAGTATATCTGGAAATAATGGAGGACCAAAATGATTAATCTGATGCGTAAGGAAGTACTTTTGTTTTTCCGAAAGAGTCTTGCGTTTGCATTGTGTGCATTACTTTTACAGGTGATCGTTCCCCTGTTTTTCCTTGATGAACTGACAAGGGGTATAACCGGTTTTGATGAGCTTAATCGCTTGTTCACGGGATTTCTTGTTTATTTCCCCTTTATGAGTATTCCTGTTGTAAGTACTCTTGTTTTTACACAGAATCTTTCGGAAGAGCGGCGTGAGGGGATCATAAGGGTTTTGCTGGCAAATGATGTCAAGCCTGATGCCATTTGGAAAAGCAAGGTGGTAGTTGCCGCGGTTATTTCTGAAATTGTAAATCTGGTTTCAATCGGAAGTTATATTGTTGCCATCAGGTTAAAGTACGGAGAATGGATGAATTTTACAGCTGAGCAGCTGCTTCTTTTATTTATTGTTATTCCAATGCTTTCCATAAGTATATCAATATTGCTTTGCTTTATTCTGTGGATATCAAAACAGGGAGAATTATTTGCGGGACTGCTGCCTTATGTGGGATTTTTCGCATGCATTTATTTCGGATTATTTAATGGTAAAACGTTAGATCTGTTAAATGCACCTGCAGTAACATTGATAGTTGTATCTGTTTTGTTGATTTTTGGAATCACCGGTTTTTTGGCATCACAAATCAGTAAGGAGTACATCTCGAACATCCGGTGAGGCACAGAAAGAATGGACCATGCGTCTGGCATGGTCTTTTTATTTTGGCGTTTTGCCGGCTTTTACATTTCGATTTATCGCATTTAAGGATTGTTTAATAATTTGGATGGTAAAGTATATTTAACAAAGGACAACAGGTCTTACAAATCTGTCACGAAAAGTAAAACATATATAGACTAAGAAGAGAAAGAGAGGCAAAGCATGTTTTTCAGAATATTAAAAAACGATCTGAGACGAAAAAAAACAATGAACGTGGTATTGCTGTTGTTTGTGGTGTTGTCCGCAATGTTTGCATCCAGCAGCGTGAACAATATGATAGCGGTGTACGGAGGCATTGACAGCTTTTTTGAAAAATCCGACATGAGCGATTATGTTGTGGCCACACTTAACAATAACGGTGAGGATCCTGCTGAGGAGGAGATTGAAAAGGCCTCGGCTGTTACTTCCTATGAAAAAGAAAGAATCATATTTTACTCGGCGCCAAATTTAAAGAAGGACAATGTTAAATATGTAAACTTTGAGAACGCCGGATTGATCACCTCCATAAAGGAAGGAAAACTTAATTATTTTAACAAAGACAATGAACCGATAAAGGACATAGAGCCCGGCCACATATATGTGGGAGGAACACTGGCTGACAAGAATAGCACAACTGTGGGAGACAGGGTGGTACTTGAAATCGGGGATGTGAAAAAAGAGTTTGTGATAGAAGGCTATTCAAAGGAAGCACTCTTCGGATCTCCTTTTTTGACAAATCCCAGAATATTAATGAACGATGAAGATGCGAAGGCATTTCTGGAAAATGAGGATTTGTGGGCTAAAAGCGGCGGCGCCATCTACTATATAAATACCGATGACGTGAAGGAATTAAGAAGTGAACTTTCGGGGATCACAAACGGATTGTTTTCGCTGGACAAGAGTACACTTAAGCTCACCTTTATGCTTGATATGCTCACAGCGGGACTTTTGATGATAGTAAGCATTTGTCTTATCCTTATAACATTTACAATGCTTTCCTTCACTATAAAATTTACCCTCACCGAGGATTTCAGAGAGATCGGAGTCATGAAGGCGGTGGGTATCAAAAACAGATTTATCAGAGGCACATATATCCTGAAATACTTTTTCCTGTCGGTTATAGGAGCGGCTATAGGATACGCGTTCAGTCTTCCCTTCGGACAGATGATGTTAAAAAGTGTAACCGGCAAGCTGGTAATCGGAAGCGACAATCAGGTGTTTATAGGTTTTTTGAGCGCTGTGGCAGTGGTTGCAATCATAGTCTTGTTCTGCTACGGATGTACAAGAAGGATAAAGAAACTTTCCCCCATAGATGCGGTGAGAAACGGAGAGACTGGGGAGAGGTTCAACAAGAGATTCTGGCTGAGACTCAGTAAAAGCAGAATGGGAACCGACGCCTTTATGGGTGTAAACGACGTGGTGAGTAAGCCCGGACAATATGTGAGCATGGTGGTAACTTTCTCGATATGCCTTTTACTTATCACAATGTTAGCCAATGTTACCAACACTCTTATGAGTGAGAAGCTTTTGTTCCTTTTCGGTGCCACAAAGAGTGACGTTTATTACAGCTCCACAGAAAAGGTAATGGAGAATATGGGAAGCGATGACGATGAAGTTTTCCTGGATACCATAAGGGACATGGAAAAAACTTTAGCGGATAACGATATGCCGGGCAAAGTTCATATCGAATTATTGTATCAGCTTTCGGTTCGTCATGGCGATACAAGAACCCAGGTTATGTTGGAGCAGTGCAAAGCCACAAAGTCCACCGATTATGTATATAGCGAGGGCGTTGCGCCGATATACGAGAACGAGGTTGCTTTTACACCCCAGATTCTTGATGAGCTGGATGCAAAAGTAGGTGATAAAGTCTACTTAACCATAAACGGCGAGGAAAAGGAATTTATTATAACCGCATCCCTTATTTCTCTTAACCATGTGGGAAAATGCGGAAGATTGCCGGAGAGTGTTCCCTTATCATATCATGATGTTTCTACTGCATTCTCCTTCCAGATTGATTTTGACGATCATCCCGATAAAAAAGAGGTTGCAAAGAGGATTGAAAAATTAAAGGATATCTTTGATTCCACCAAGATTTACGATGCCGCGGGATTTGTGGAAACCTCAGCAGGTTCCGCATCCACACTGGCAGCCGCCAAAAATATGGTTCTGGTGATAGCACTTATCATAGCAGCCCTTATAACAGTGCTTATGGAGAAATCCTTCATAAGCAAAGAGGTTAATGAGATAGCACTTTTAAAGGCTCTTGGTTTTAAATCCCGTTCCATAACCTTGCAGCATACATTGAGATTTGTATTTGTTATCATCATTTCGACATTGATTGCCATGATTCTGAATCTGCCCTTTACCGCATTGACATGCGACAGGATATTCGCACTTATGGGTGCTGTTTCCGGGGTGAGCTACATGATAAAGCCTGTGGAAGTATTTGTGGTATATCCGCTTATCCTGACTTTGACAGTGGTAATTTCGGCAGCGCTTAATGAGGGCTTTCTGTAAGCCTTTCAATGAGGTGGGCATCAAGACGCACATGCTCGACCGTGGTCTGAATGCATTGCGCATGTATCCTGTGCCCACCTCATTGAAAGGCTTACAGAAAGCCCTCACGGCAGCATTGGGATTCTCTCCCGCCATCAGGTTCACCTGTTCGAAGGCACCACCATTGGTTTCCACACGGCTGAAACAGCCCATATCAATAATCACAGGGGCAATACGCTCCAACTGATCCTTGCGTGGCTGGAACTTACCTGAGCTCTGCCACATGTCACGATAAACGAGACTAAACTGGATTTTTTTCTTCATATTTTCGGTAGTTGTATATTTATAGGGTACAAAAATAGATAAAATATTTCAAAATTATACATTTTAAGCCCACTTTTTTTGATATTTTGACTATCTTTGTCGCGTAAATCATATAAAAAGGCATGAAACGGACATTTTTTATACTCTTTTCCCTCGTTTTGTTGTTAGGAGCCTGTGGCAATTCCGGCAACAACAATGGAGACAATCAGACATCAGGTGACAGCCTGAGCCAGGACCCCGTAGTCCGACAATTGGAGGGTGACTCTACCATCTATGGTCTCGCCTGCGAGGGGTCAAACGACTCCATCCTCGTCATCCTAACATCCATCGAAAGTGACCCAGACACCATCGACATCTTTGAAGCCCGCA
>JAILPU010000089.1 GCA_024699395.1 Lachnospiraceae bacterium
AACTATATGTCACGCGAAAATCAATCAAATTTCTACATTTTGCACAATTACCTTTCCTTTGATTTCAAGAAAAAACCATGAAATATATACAAAACAGAATTTGAATATTAAATAGTTTGTACAATTTCTGTTCTTCGACCCATTAACACATATCCCAATTAATCTCATGGCGTAGTGTACATATCGTGCATATTAAAATTTGTTATGACGTGAATATCTATTCCTTTTGACCCTTAATATCAGGTTCTCTGTGAAAGCTCATATTCTTGTAAGTTTTCGGATGCTTAAATGTAAGACTTACTGCCCAGAGACCTACGGAAGATAAACCCACACATTCCTTACTCTCAACGGGTGCTCCGTACTTAATGTCTCCTGCCACAGGGTTTCCCATATTGGCAAGCTGACATCTTATCTGGTGGAATCTCCCGGTCTCTATGTGGACCTTAAGCTTTGTATAGATATTACCCTTAATATTTATTTCTTCCATCACCCGGTAATCAAGAACCGCCTTTTTAAAATCCCCGGGCTCATTTTCCTTTGCGGAAATATAAGCCTTATTGTCTTTTCCCTTTGCTATAAAATCTGTAAGGGTTTTCTCTTTATCCTTAACCTTTCCACAGACCAAGGCTATATAGTCTTTGTTAAGACTTCCGGTCCCCAAATCCTTTGTAAGGTGGGCAGCGCTTTCCTTATCCTTTGCAAATACAAGGAGACCTCCCACGGGCTGATCAAGCCTGTGAATCACCGAAATGTAGGGTGATGTTTTATTTTTACCTTTACCCATGAGGTAATTTTTTAACTCGCTTACAACGTCCTTCTCCCATGTTTTTTTAGACTGTGTGGCAATCCCGGGAGGCTTATAAATAACAATTATATTGTCATCTTCAAATAAAATCTCGGTTCTCATTCACTATACCTGTTTTCTAAGTCCCTTGGGATAATGATTTTTTAAAACACCGTTTACAGCTTTACCAAATCCCAGGGAACAACCCATGTAGCTTACCAAATACCAGCCGTTGTCACCATCCACATTTAGTGTTAGGCCCATAAGGTAATCCTTTGCCTCTTTTTCGCCAAGAGCTGCCACCCTTTTAACTTCACAGGGTTTCAGGGAAAGGGCCAGACTGTGGGAGGGTTCAAATCTCTCCTTTTTAATTGTTCCTAAGTGAAGACCGGGACGAAGAACCTTTAATCCCGTAAGTTCTCCCATTCCCTCAGGTAAAAGATATACATTGTCACCAAATAATACAATCCTTTCCGGATCCAATTCAAATAAATCCGGCTCCTCAAGGAAGTCCTCCATAAATTCCCTCACCTTTTTGATATCACAAAGGGGCTCTTTAGGGGATTGCTTTTTTCTTTTTTCCTTGGACTTTTCCTTTGTTTCTTTTAAATCCTCACAATTATCCTCTTTGGGATTGTTATTCTTTTTAAGAAGCGCAACAAAATGCCCTTCCCCTTTTATAAGGTGGGGCCACAGACGAAGAGTATTTTCGATACCCTCTGCAGGGTCCCTGGTCCAGTCTTTCCTTCCGGAAAAAAGACGGGCTTTCTCTTCATCCTCAGTAAGTCCAAGCTTTATTTTGTCTATGGGAAGGATTTCAAATTCAGGATGAGATTTTACAAAACGGCTTACGGAACCTTCGTTTTCAAGAGGCGCAAAGGTGCAGGTGGAATAAACAAGTCTTCCTCCCGCTTTTAACATCTTACTTGCGCATTCCAAAATATGATCCTGTCTTTCGCCGCATAGTTTAACGTTCTCGGGACTCCACTCACCTATGGCATCCTCGTTTTTTCTAAACATTCCCTCGCCGGAACAGGGAGCGTCCACCAGGATTTTGTCAAAAAAACCCGTAAACACCTTTGAAAGATTCTCGGGAGACTCATTTAACACAACAGCATTTCTTATACCCATGCGCTCTATGTTTTCGGATAGGATTTTACTTCTTTTGGGATTGATCTCGTTACAGACTATAAGCCCTTCTCCCTTGGATGCGGCGCAGATCTGTGTACTCTTTCCCCCGGGTGCGGCACAAAGATCAAGTACTTTATCTCCCAGCTGCACATCCAATACCGACACTGGTGTCATTGCGCTGGGCTCCTGAATATAATAGGCTCCCGCCTCGTGAAGCACATGTTTTCCCGGGGTTTCAACGGAATCGTAAAAATACCCGTCCTTTGCCCAGGGCACCGGCTCCAGTTTAAAGGGAAGTTCTGTGACATCTTTGTCATATTTTAATCTGTTTACGCGAAGGGCCTTATAGGGCTCTCTCTCAAAGCTTTCAAAAAAAGAATCGCTGTCCTTTAACAGCTCTTTCATTCTCTCTACAAAGGATTGGGGTAACATAGATGATGCTCCTAAAACTTAATTTCTATAATAAGATTTTGGTCTTCATAACGGGCTTCCACAGGACAATCCATACGCTCGGCAAAGGTTCGTACTATACTTAGACCCAATCCCGATGAATCCTTTCTTGCGGTATCCACTGTGTAAAATCTGTCAAACAACCGCCCCACTGATACAAGGGATAAGGACGAAGCCTTATTTGTAAAAATTGCTCTTTTGTCATCGGTAAGGGTTATATTAAGATCCCCGTCACTGTATTTTAACCCATTACTGATAAGATTTGTAAAAATTCTTTCCACATAGGAAGGGTAAAGCAGTCTCTCTATTCTTTCTTCCGTTATATCGACACTGACCTCAATCCCTTTTTCCATAAGTGCGGGATAATAATTCATAATGCAGTCTTCAAGAACTTTATTTACAAACACCGGTGACTTTTCTTCCTTAATCTCCTCCGTGGTAATAACAGAGTATTCGAAAAGCTCCTCCGTAAGTTTTTTCATATGAAGAGCTCTCTCCTTGATGATACCCATGTATTTCTTAACATCCTCGGACATATCCGTCCTCTCTGCAAGCTCTATATAACCCAGTATGGCAGTGAGGGGAGTTCTGAGATCGTGAGCCATATTGGTAATGGCAGTCTTTAACTCCCTGTCCCCGGACGAGTACATATGATAGGACTCCCTCAGGGTTTTTAAAGTCTTATTAAGATCCGACACCAAAAGCCTTAACTGTTTATCCCCGCATGAAACGCCCATAAGGGTATTGGTATCAAGTTTTCCATACAGGGAAAAGTCTGACCGGATATCCCTGACAGACTTTTTTAACACAATTAATTTTATTAATAAGATTATTATTACCCCTATTAAAACTATAAGGACTATTTCCATTTTTACCCCTTTATATAAGTTTAATTAATGTCCCTTTTATTGATTCCTCTTGTTCCCACTAAGAGCATCACCCCTGTAAGTGCCAGGGAGATGATAAATTTGGCAAGATACCCGGGATCAAGTTCCGGTGTGAAGAAACAGGTGGATGAAAACCACTGACCAAAAGCAGTGATGCAGTATACCAGCTTCTTAACCTCAAGGGCAAATCCCTCTTTGGAAAAACTGAGCATAACATTTCCGAATATTATTGCGTTATATGAGAGAAAAAGAAGTCCGATGGCTATGGCTGCTGCCGTTGAAGCTTTCTTTGATCTCATACCCACAAAGACAAGTACCGAGATAAGACCACCGAGATAAATAACAGTCATAAGAGTAAAACCCATTACATCAAGGCTTAATTTCATGCCACCTATGACAGAAGACACAAGCCACACAAGAGTCATAACAAAACTTCCTGTTAAAAGTGCAAGGAAATTGGCTATGTAAACCTGCGTCTGGGTATATCCCGTTATCACCTTATTGCGAAAACCTCCGTCCGCATACTCGCTTCCAAGATACACCGGCACAAACATGGAAAAGAAAAGAACCATGGCTACACTTACAAATTTGGCTGTATCCGTCGCCGTCTTATCATCAAGAAAAATCATGCTCACTGTCTTCGAGGCAAAAAGATAAGATACCACAAGAGCTATCACAAGTCCCCCGAGAAAAAATATGTTTTTAAAAAGTCTTACCACCGATGCTTTATACAAATTAATCATTTCCATGCTCCTTACGCCAAATCCCTTTTATTGAAAACCGCTATTGCAACAATAAATGACACTGTTGTTAAAAATAATGCGCCCATACTTATTTCAAAAGCACCCCATCTTGTAGGTCCCATAAGATGGGCATATGCCGAATATTTACTGTAAAGTGTATAAACTGTAAGTCTTGCTCCCTTAAGAACACACTCTCCCTGTTCAGGGAAAAGTTTATCCTCCACTATCGCAGTAATCACCTTACAGATAAATGCCACCACGAGGGGCACCACAAGAGCCAAATTGCTTCCACCAAAAACCGTTATCAGAGCCACAACAAAAACCCCGATGGCGATTTCACTCAGTACCGTAAGTAAATAGTACAAAAGCGCCGAACCCAAGGTAAGCTCACTAAAACCCTTTGTCAAAAGACATCCTATACCAAAGGTGGACAAAAATCCGCATCCTGCAAGAATAACAGTGGCAACCGTAGCAGTGAGCATCATTGAAATTACAATCTCCGATCTTGTCACCCCCGCCATCATTTTGTTTCTTAAAGTCCCGTCCTTAAAGCCGGGAACAAGAAGAGCGATTATCATAACCGTCACCAAAAAAATGGAGAGAGTGGGATAAGCCGTGAGTATGTCATCCACATAAACTGCGGAACCGTCATTTAAAAAATGGATAACAATTTTATATACTCCCAAAAGAACCAAAGGATATACAAAGGCCCCTGCCGCATACAGGTAAAACAGCTTGTTTTTGAGAAGCTCTCTTAAATCCGCATTCAATATCCTAAGCATCTTTTTTACCTCCGAGAAGCGACAGGTAGAAGGACTCAAGACTCTCCTCGTGTTCCTCCATGGTTATGATATTGCATCCTGCTTTTTCCAGATCCTTATTAATCTCGGAGAAGGTAAGGCTTTCATAAATATCAGCGGTATTATCGTTTATTACTGAATAACTGTAGCCCTTTTCATCCATAACCCTTGAGAACAAGCTGATGTCGCTTACTTTAATCCTTACAGACTTTCTGCACTGAGCATCAAGCTCTTGGGCGCTCATCTCCTTAACTATAGCACCCTTATCGATAAATCCGTAATATGTGGCAAGTCTTGAAAGTTCATCAAGAATATGACTTGAAATAAGAAAAGTTATTCCCTTTTCCCTGTTAAGCTTAAGAATAAGCTCTCTTATCTCAATGATACCCTGGGGATCCAGACCGTTTGTGGGCTCATCAAGTATTATAAAATCAGGATTTCCGCAAAGAGCGATGCCGATTCCAAGACGCTGTTTCATACCAAGGGAAAACTTTCCGGCCTTCTTTTTTCCCGTATCACTTAAACCAACAAGTTCCAGAATCTCGTCTATTCCCTCAAAATTAGGAAGACCCAATATCATGTACTGCTGTTTAAGATTATCCTTTGCGGTCATATCCTTATAGAGTGCGGGAGATTCCACAACCGCACCGATACGACGTCTCGATTGGCATATCTTTTTATCGTCACTTGCCACTCCCATAAGTTCAAAACTTCCTTCTGTGGGAGTCTGCAAGCCGCAAAGATGTCTTATAAGAGTTGTCTTTCCTGCACCGTTCTTACCTACAAATCCGTAAATGGAACCCTTGGGCACCGCCATATTAAGCTTGTTAAGTGCCGTGAATTTTCCGTATCTTTTTACGAGATTGTTTGTCTTAAATATGTATTCCATATCAAACCTCCGTTTTGTTTCTGAAGAGATTATCACATATAAAGGTCAAGAAACCGGTCAAAGAAAAGTCAAGAAATGGTCAAGATTTAAATTTGAAGCCTATACCGTAGATTGCCTCTATGTAATCCACACCGTCCACCGAGGACAGCTTTTTCCTTATATTGCTTATATGCTGCTTAAGGGAACGCTCCGTACAGTCCGGTGTGCTGTCTGCTATCCTGTCTAAAATGGTATTACGGCCTATGGGACGACCGGGATTTAACATAAGTATTTGGAGTATTGCGCACTCCGTTCTGGTAAGGGCTATATCCTCTCCCTTTACGGAAGCTGTCAATATCTTGGTATCCAGGGTTACATCATTTACCTTTATTTTACCATCGTTTTCTTCGTTATCCCGGGGTGAATTATTTGATTTTCTAAGCTGAACCGATATCCTCGCCAAAAGCTCCTTGGAATCAAAGGGCTTTGTCACATAATCGCAGGCTCCCTCCATAAGAAGAGAGACCTTGGAATTTACCGAGGACTTTGCGCTCACCACTATTGTGGGTATACTCTTTACCTTCTTTAGGACCTCCTCCCCTGAAATTCCGGGAATCATAAGATCCAAAAGTATAAGGTCCGGGGTTTTCTTTTCCGCCAGCATAAGAGCTTCCGTACCCGAATAGGCTCTGCACACATCATAGCCCTCCAGCTTAAGAAGCTCCTCCAGCATATTTCCTATATCAATATCATCATCCACTATCATTATGGTCTTATTCATTATTATCTCCGAGATTAATCCCCAACATACCGCAAAGTTTTTTCAGTAAATCTCCAAAATTCAAATTAATTATCGTTCACGGGGATTCTCACACCATAAGACAATCTGTGTGATTTATGACCGGTCCCCACATCACAAAATATTCATGTGTCCCATGGCGCAATTACACGCCGCATCCCAATCTTAGAAACACATGGCACATTATAACACAAAGCAGGACAAAATCCTGCTTTGCGTAAAATAATTCCCGTATTAAAGTTTGCCGCTTATTCCTCCGTGCACCTCACCGGATGCGGAGGTATGGGTCGTTGAATTACCCGTGCGGGATTCCACTCTGGGAGTCCTGTCCACGTGCTTATACAAAAATACGTCTCTCCTGTCGGAAATCTTCAATGAGCCCCTCTTAACATAATCGGCAGCGTTATGCTTTTCCGATACTGTTTTTAACCGGCTCTTCATTCCGGCAACAGGGATAAAGCCAAGTACAAAGCCTCCTATCAGGGATATGATACCCTTGAGGAATCCGTTGGAACCTTTGGTCTCACCGCCTGCCGCGTCAAGATATCTTTTTGCATCGGTCACATAGTTATTCAGGGCATTTACATAATCACCCTGTTTTAACAACTTACCGCAGTTACCTATAATACTTCTCAAATCATCGTCATCAAAAACACTGATACCCCTGCCCTTTGTGGAGAAAGCATATTCGGGATTCTCTGTCACATAAAGCAACAATATTCCGTCGGGCCTGTATCCACCCCCGTCATAAAGTTCATCAGCGTAAAGGGAGGCATCGCTTCCTTCCAGACTGTTTATAAAGGCAGCCACCACATCCACGTTGTATTTATCGGAAATCTCATCAAATTTTTGAGAAAGCTCCTCCTTCTCTTCATAGGAAAGAACCCCTGCCTTGTCTATTATTTTTTCACCTGCCGCATAAGCACTCTTTGGCAACACAAACGCTAAGAGGAAGGCAGCAATTAAGGTCAATAACGCTTTTTTCATCCTTACCTCCTTATAATGCGAAACGACTTATCAAAAAGATTACAACCGCAATGATTGCGCCGTAAATCAAATGATATTTGGTCACCATGCTCTTGTCTGCGGGAAGATCTCCCACAAATTTACCTGTCTGTCCGTTCATTGCAAATACATACTTCGTCCCCTTCCATGTGGTATTTAAAAGCCACACGGGAAGAAGTCCGTATTTTGCCTTTGCGTTGTTAAGCCTTATTCCCGTATCCTCGGGAGTTACCGACGAATAACCCTCCACCGTGGACAAAAATGCATTTGTGGTGGAAGCTTTGATTCTGTCGTTAGCTTTTTCTATACAATCCTCACAGGACACATCATATCTGTCGGCAAGATAACCTGCAAGATATGCAGTTTTAAAATCCACAGCCTCTTTAAGATCGTAAG
>JAILPU010000244.1 GCA_024699395.1 Lachnospiraceae bacterium
TATTCCCGCAACAACATCCTCACCCTGAGCATTAACCAAAAACTCTCCCATAACTTTCTTTTCACCGGTGGCGGGATCTCTTGTAAAAGCAACTCCCGTTCCCGATTCATTATTGAGATTACCGAATACCATGGGCATTACGTTTACCGCGGTTCCCCATGAATAAGGGATATCATTGTCTCTTCTGTAAATATTGGCTCTCTCATTATCCCATGATCTGAAAACAGCCCTTATGGCTTCCTTAAGCTGAACAACGGGATCCGACGGGAAATCTTCCTTCAGACACTTTTTATATTCTTCCTTAAACTGGTTGGCAAGCTCCTTGAGATCCTCAGCTGTCAGTTCAACGTCATACTGAACATTTTTCTTTTTCTTCATCTCATCGATGAGTTCCTCAAAATGCTTCTTCCCCACCTCCATGACAACATCGGAAAACATCTGTATAAAACGCCTGTAAGAATCATATACAAAACGCTCAAATTTAGGATCCGGATTACCCTCTATCATGGCCTTTACAACATCATCGTTAAGACCAAGGTTAAGTATGGTATCCATCATGCCGGGCATTGATGCTCTGGCTCCGGAACGAACCGACACCAAAAGAGGATTCTTGAGATCACCGAACTTCTTTCCGTTAAGTTCCTCCATCTTGGTCACATATTCCATGATCTGGCCCATAATCTCATCGTTTATGTTGCGATTGTCCTCATAATACTGGGTACAGGCCTCGGTAGTAATGGTAAACCCCTGAGGAACAGGCAGGCCAATATTGGTCATCTCGCATAAATTGGCTCCTTTTCCTCCCAAAAGTTCCCGCATTCCTGCATTTCCTTCAGTGAACATGTACACCCATTTCCTCATAAGTAACTCTCCTCTTATCATTTTTTTGAACCGTTGTTGTGTTTTTGCACAATAATATTCAAAACAACATGCTCAATAAATAAATTTTAACAATTATTATATTGTATAACAAGTGTTTTGTCTGTTATTTTTTGTGTTATTTGGCTTAATTTCGCAATAAACACTTTCGTTTTTAAAAAAACTTTGCTATAATAAGAATAGGAATTTACGTCATTTAGTTAATATCGTTTTTCAGTATCGTAATTAATGCAATATACTAGTGATTTTAACGTATCTAATGTGAACGTAACCGTCGTAATATGTTACTGTTGTTTTGTATTTCAATTTCGATTATTTATCGTATACAAGGAGGTGCACGATGAGTATAAGAATCAATTCACTTACCGATTATTCTGCATTATTTTCCGGCCTACCAGGAGGGACCTCCCAGCAGGCATCCAACTTTTTGTCCGACTACGCTTCTATTAAAAACGGCAGCTACGCCAAGCTTATGAAAGCTTACTATTCGGACACCGATTCTTCAAAGAAAGTCTCCGGTCTTGTCAATTCCTCGAATCTGACAGCCGATAATAAAAAACCGGACAAGGTTACTGCGGCAAGCGATTCCCTAAAATCTTCAGCCGAGAAACTGGACACTGAAGATATCTACAAGGACGCTGACAAATTATATTCATCTGTTAAAAGCTTCGTCGATGACTATAATTCCCTTATAAAAGCCGCCAATGACAGTGACAACAAATCCGTTGTAAACAGGACCGTGAGTCTTGCCAACAATACAATAGCCAATCACAAGCTTTTAAACGGGATTGGAATTACCATTAACTCCGACAGTACCCTCTCTTTGGACAAAGAAGTTTTCAATAAGGCAGATACTTCCAAGGTTAAGAGCCTGTTTTCGGGGAACGGGTCCTTTGGTTATATGGCTTCCTCCCAGGCGTTTCTTATCAATCGCTCAGCGGCTAATTCAACGAACTTTAGTTATACCAACAAGGCTTCCTATTCAAAGATAGCAAGCGGTACCGGGAATCTTTTTAATAACTATTTTTAATTATCGTCTTATGAACACCGAAAACAACGTTATGTACTATCATCAAAGTCCTCTTTTTTTGTGTTCATCGAATAGTAACCATTTGTTATGGCGTTATATTCATATTTGAAATAGCTCGATATCATTAATTCTCACATACAAAAAGACTGATAAGCAGTGGCGTTAAATCCTCCATTCTTACCAGTCTTTATTTTGATTCTAAATACCGTCTTTTATTTGTTTTCTTTATTTTTATCTTTAGACTTGTCTTTGGACTTATCCTTGTTTTTGTCCTTTGACTTTTCTTTATCTTTGTCTTTCTCTTTGGACTTGTCCTTGGTCTTAACCTTATCTTTGGACTTAGTCTTGGACTTATCTTTGTCTTCAATTTCCGCTACAGGCTTATTGTCCTCATCCTTTGCCTTGACTGCCTTCGTTTCGATTTCAAGCTTTTCGAAATACTCTGCATGAGCCTTCTCGTACTCGTCATTGAAACTCATATTGTCACCTCTGTGAAGCGAGGAGATATATGCATGAGCCGAGAAAACAGGCTCGTCGCTTACACGGGCTATGGTTGCAAGTCCGGCATTGGAACAGGTATCGGAAATACGCTCTATATTGGACAAGAGATTCAAGAAAAATACTCCCGCCTTGATGGAACATTTGCCCTTATGAAGTCTCTTCAGATGATTATCGTGAAGTACTGTCACAAGGTCATCCATAACCTCCTCAAGGGGCTCGATATGGCATGCAGCCTCCACATCTCTTTTTTCAAAGGACTGTTTGGTGTGCTTGAAAATCACTGACATAAGATCGTTCAGTACTCCCAACTCTCTCTCCGCAACAGGGGTAAACTTCACATCCTGATCGTTCATATCCCTTGCAATCTCAGCAATATTCATGGCATGATCGCCAATACGCTCAAACTCCGTAACCAGCTTATGATACTGATCAAGGATTCTCAAATGCAGGTCTTCGGCAGCATACTGGGAAATAACCACCAGATAATTATCAAGTCTGTCGGTCATGGTATCGATATTGTTCTCTTCTTCTTCGATCTCCTTAAACACATTTTCATCGAAATGCTTAAGAAGCCCCACAGCCTTATTATAATTTTCCACCGAAGCATCTATCATGCAGTTAAGAACTCCGTAGCAGCTCTTAAACGCCAGCGCGGGAGTCTTAATAAATACAGGGTTAAGAGAATTGAGTTGCTCCGAATATCTGCCTTCTTTCTCTGCGGCGTCGGGTACAAGCTGTTTGATAAAGTCTGCAAGTTTTCCGGCAAAAGGAAGTACCAGCACAGCACATATTAGATTAAATATTGTATGGGAATTTGCTATGGTTCCGGAGGTCATATTCATATCCCAGAGATTGCCCAAAAATCCCATGCCGTGGAGCACATTGGCTAAAATGACCACCATTATGCTTTTAATGATATTGTAGATAAGATCGGCCGTTCCCACACGCTTTGAACCGGTCTTGGCTCCGATAGAGCAAACCAGGAACGTGGTAAGGCTCTCGCCCACATAAATACCCACAATTACAACATATACTACTTTAAAAGGAATGGCTCCCGCCACTGCAAATGTCTGAAGAATACCAACTGAAGCCGAAGAACTCTGGAGAATAAAAGCTGTTATAAAACCAATCACAAATGAAAGTAACGGATTGGCTCCCATAAGCTCAAACATTCCGTCGAAAACGCCGGCGTCCACAAGCTTTCCTACCTCTGAGCTCATAGTTACAAGACCAAAAAACAGGATACCGAATCCAATGGCAATTTCACCCAAAATATCCGATTTCTTGAATTTGAAAAACATCATGAAAAGGATACCGATAATTAAAGCAATGGGTGCCAGGGTGGAGGGATGTAACAATTTAATCCACGAACCCTCTTTATTAACATCCAATAGTCTGAAAATCTGACCGGTAACCGTGGTACCGAGATTGGCTCCGATAAATATTCCCACAGACTGGTCAAAGGTAAGAACACCCGCTGCAACAAGACCTGAAGCAATAACTATGGTTGCCTTCGAAGACTGAATAAGGCAGGTTATAATAAGACCCAATAAAAATCCCTTTAAGGGATTGTTGGTTACTTTTTCAAGTACCAGTTTAAGTGTTCCCGATGAACCTTCTTTTAATGCCGATCCCATAAGGCGCATTCCGTACAGGAACATGGCAAGTCCACCAAAAACTGATATAACATTAAAAAGATACATTTATTTTCTCCCAAAGAAATCGGTCAATTACCGTATGAAATTATAACAAAGGACTGAGTGTATTGGCAAGCGCTATTTTATTACGTGCTTGCTTGTTACAAAGGACGCTACGGAATATTTTCTAAGGAACAAGAAAGAATGCCGTTTGCGGCATTCAAGGGTTTCGCGCAGGGTGCAGTATCCCACACAAAACAACATCCCGGAGCATAAACTCCGGGATGTGAATATGGGAATAAGTATGGAATGATATGGACTCTTTGGTAAGGCGATTATTTTTTATTGAGTTAGTTATGTCGAACCGCCTTACAAATGCCATTATAGTTAGTTATTGCTAACCTGTCAAGATATTTTTTTATTTTTTTTCGCAGTTCAAAATCATTATTTTTCCTTGTCCAAATATATCAGGTTCCGCGGTGTGACGATTCATTAATACACGGTGCACGTGTTTTATCGTAATTCCCTATCGTAATTCCCTATCGTAATTCCCTATCGTAATTTCCTATTGTAATTCCCTATCGTAATTTCCCGGCAATTGCCCATAACATAAGGAAGAATGCCGCCGGGATTACCCGGCGGCGCAAATCTTTCATTATGTGTAAATATACAATATGTGCAAATATACAATGCCGAACAGAAAACAAATTAGTCCATAAGGATCATCTCAT
>JAILPU010000097.1 GCA_024699395.1 Lachnospiraceae bacterium
CACCTGTTTAATAATCTACCAAGTATATGCCTATGTTTATCTTGCGGAATGAGGAATGCAAATCCACCGATTCAGTTTTGGCTGTCAGGTATTTCCCCGCATCCATAAGTCTTGCAAAGACTATATTGTCCTTCTCAGGAATGTAACCAAGCTTCCTGTTTTTCGTATCAATAACAAGAATCGCATTCTCGTCAAACTTGTTATCCGGTTCCCTTATCAGCCGTAATGTATCCCCTTTTTTCAATTCCCGAAACACAGTCTCATCCTTGATATTTGCTGTCCCGGCAACAAAAGAATCAAACAACAGAATTTCATGCTGCAAAGGTTTTATCAAATCTTCAAGCTCATTTTCCTTTATAAGGGAAACCATTTTTTTATCAACAACTGTCAATACATTTTCCATACGATTGTCGTCCCTCCGTTTTTGAGGATATCTTCCAGTGCATTCTTCAAATTCTGAAGATAACGATCATAATCATCGTGTTCTGCTTTAAGAAGCTCCTTGTGCGCTGCCTTCCTGTCTTCGTCCTCCAAAAGATCTTTATAGGTATACGGCTCTGTGGTGATTATGTCATTTATCTGCCTTTCAACCCGCTCTATTCTTTCTTCAAGATTGTCATAATTAATTGCAAAACCTTCATCTCCCAGCTCCTCCAACTTCTTTCTCACAAGAAACTCAAGATCGTCGAGTTCGTCCACGTTGCTGTGATTGTAAGCATTCACAATCCTCTCCCAAAGTTCCCGCAACTCCTCGTTTTCCATGTTTTTTTTGTTAACATCGGGATGAAGGATTTTCATAAGTCTTCTATAGATTTTCTTGGAGCGTGTGAATCTGAAGGCTCCCACAGGCTTTGCATTTTTCGCCTCAGTAACATCCTTCGTCATATCCTTTAACTGCGCATAATAAAGTTGCATCTCTCTGTCAATGTCACTATTCATTCGATCGGCATCAATCTTAAGACCGCGATTAAGCCTTCTCCTGCAGTATCCGATCATCTTCTTAAGTTTGATGCACTCAACTTTAAGTTCAAAATTACCTGTGATGAGATTCCCGAACTCTTTTGTGTAACAGACAAGAAACGAAGCTGCCTCCTTTGTAAACTGGTCCCGTCTTGCAAGAAGCTCCTCATATTCCTTAAGCTTTATCTCATCCCCATTCATATTTTTATAATCAAAAGAATCCTTCAATTCCATCACTCGATCACCTCCGCATTATAGAATTCGTCATAAATTGTGGTAAACTTTTCCCCGTCAATCTCTGCTTTCATGCAAAAATCCTCAAAAGATTTAAACCATTTCCCTTGGTAACCTATGGCTTTCTCTCCGTTTTCTTCGAGTACATCAAGGACAATTTTGGCGCCTTTTCTCTTAATTGAATATTTTCCGGGGTTCTCTGTCAGGTAAAACAAATCGTAGTAATCTCCCCTCTCAGGATTGTAATCCGTAAGGGTGTAAAGATATCGCACAATCCTTCCCATGACCTCTATATGCCCCCAAAAGAGATCGTATGACAATCTCTCAGCCATGAATCTCTTGGCTTTTTTAAGAAGCTGTACTGCCTCATCCTGCCTGCCCTCGTTATCCCTGATTCCCGCAAGTCTAAGAGATATTTCAGGGAAAGGTTCGCTTAAGTACTTTGCATTTTTAACCTCTTCGAAAGCTTCCTCTATCATCTCGCGATACTTATCTTCATTCTTTTTAACTGCGCAACCGTATCGATACATATCCGCAAGCTTGTATTTACACCAAAGCCTTCCGTTTCCCGAATCTACTTGGGCGCCTTTTGAAAAATAATAAAATGCTTTCTCATAGTCCTTCTCGCCGTGCTGACCGTAATACCACATATACCCCAACTCCTCCATTGCGGGGAGGTATCCGCTTTCGGCCGCAAGCTCAAGATATTTTATCTCAAGATCAAAGCGCTTCTTTTTACAGTAAAACCAGCCCATCTCGCACATATATTTGGGATCCTTCGTCTCCTCTATGAGATAGGAAAGCGCCTCCGTATAAATGAAATCATCCTCTTCGGAAGGATTTGTTATGTCCCAATAAGCCTGAACTGTCTTCATAGCACATGCAATATCCATAACCGCCTCCGTAAATATCAAACTATAGTTATCTCAACACCCAAAAACAAGAGATTCATTCAAGAATCCACCCTATTTTGAGTTCTACACTTTCCTCTGTTTTCTTTGCACCTATGTAATTTGAAGGTCTGGGAGCAGATCTTCGA
>JAILPU010000274.1 GCA_024699395.1 Lachnospiraceae bacterium
AGATTGTCGATTCATACATAGAAAATGAACATTTAAAGAATCATCCCAACTTCAGATACAAGAAGGTAAATATTGTTATGGGTGCCAATGCATCGGGGAAGACGTCTCTTGGAAGGATAATCATGAATGCGGTTACATTCATTGACACAAGGCGCTTTGAGTGTCTGACTGATTGCGTGAACGACATTTATGCCGATGCGTTTCTTTCAATGGATTTTGTCGGAAGCGGTGAGACCCTTTATAACATGACGGTGGATATTTCTCCCATGCATGGGGAGAAATACACAGCAGATAATCTTAAAGTAAAAGTTTCAAAAGCGGCTATAGGAAGTAGGGATAGTTATGAGAACTGTAAGGAAAAACTTAAAGAAGTTTGTCCCAAAACAGGAGACAAATATGCGCAGATACTTGATGAGATAGAGACACTTCGGTTTTGCTTCCAATATCCTGTGGATGCTGATGGAGAGTACAGACTTCATACTGTAAGCAAGCCGGGCGTATACAGTAGTATAATGGAAAAAATGCTGAAAGCTTTGGATCCGGCAATTGATAAAGTTGAGCCACTTACAGAAGTTGATAATTCTTTTGTGATTCGAATGGGAAAGAATTCATTTATTTTGCAGGATGGAGAATTGACGAATAAGGCATTTTTATCCAGCGGAACAAAGTCGGGGATTGCGGTTGCGGATATTCTTTACTCTATAAAGGAAGAAGGACAGGGACTGTACTACTGTGATGAAAAGTTTTCTTATATCAACAGCGATATTGAAAAAGCAACAGTTTCTGTTATGATAGACTGCCTTAGGGATAATGATCAGTTGTTTTTTACAACCCATAATACAGATATGCTGGATCTTCCGCTTCCCAAACATTCATTTCTTTTTATGAAAAAAAATGTGCATGAATCCGGACACTCAATCTCTTGTGTCAGCGCATCGGAATTTCTTAAGAGAAATACGGATTCAGTTCGTAAAGCAGTAGAAAATGATTTATTGTCGGTGGCACCTTCCACAGATTTGATTTTTGAGATTGGTGAACTGTAGGAGAATGTGGCATGAATAAAATGGGGAATTTCGTCCAATACTACGTAGAGGGAGAAGATGAGGAAAAACTTATTTCAGTATTAAAGACGGATATTCGAACTCTTATTCCGGGGAAGATTAGCAAATTTAATGTGATTCAGAACAGGCTTACAAAGGCAAGGTTGATGAACCTAAGATACGATACAACGGTAGTACTAGTCTTTGATACAGATACTGACAACGTTGATATTCTTAATGAGAATATTAAAATTCTTAAAGCTACGGTAGCGGTAAAATCAATCATATGTGTAACTCAGGTAAGGAATTTGGAAGATGAACTGATAAGAAGCACAGATATAAGATATATCAGAGAATTGACGGGTAGTAAAAGTGATTCTGAGTATAAGAAGGATTTGATAAGAACATCCAACTTGGCAATGCTTCTGATTCGGCATAGATTTAATATCAAGCAATTTTGGGCAAAAGAACCGACCGGAGTGTTCGCGAAGATATCAAATGGAGCTGATCTCATAAAGATTACAAATTAAAAAGAGCGAAGATGCATCACCGATGTTTATAACGTCATTGTGGACGTAGAAACGGTATAAAACCGGCATATAATCATTAAACAATGATAAACAGCCAAGAATAAACCATCAAAATGATGGCAAAAACCATTAAATCACCCATCATATTGATGGTAACTATTGCCTGATAAAAAGGTTTCAAAATCTGATACCGTATATTGCCTGATAAAAGGTTTCAAAGACTCGATACCGGGCTTTTGTATAAAAACTGAATGATCAGGGGAAAAGCAAAAAACATATAACTCTACGCTACGTAGGTACCGTTTCCTCGGGGCTTGGATTACAATCTGTGCATGGAGGTAAGGAAAATGAACCAATATGTAACAGGTGCAGTTATTAATAAACTGCGGGAAAAGAATAAAATGACGCAGCGCGAGCTGGCAGAAAAGCTGGGAGTTAGTGAAAAAACGGTATCAAAATGGGAAAATATGAGAGGGCTACCTGACATTACTCTCTTAGAGCCTATTGCGAAGGCCTTTGGAATTTCACTAACAGAACTGATATCGGGCAATACAGTTTACAATACCAATGTGTCCGCTAATATGTTGCGGTCCAAATTTTATATTTGCCCTGTGTGCGGAAATGTGATACACACTATGGGCGAAGCCGAAATTCATTGTCACGGCATAATGCTTTCACCTTTGGAGGCGGAAGCGACGGATGAGGAACATATGATATTTATCGACCGAGTTGAGGATGAGTATTATGTTCGTATCGATCACAGCATGACGAAGAAGCACTACATTTCCTTTATGGCAGCAGCAACGTCCGATGCTATTCAGATGGTGAAACTATATCCCGAAGGAAGCGCTGAAGCAAGGTTTAAGATCAGAGGAGTCAGAAGGATATTCGTTTACTGTAACCGTGACGGCCTGTTTTTCATCGATCCTGTAAAGGGTATCGATGATAAGGAAAGCGGATATGATGATTCGAAAGAACGTAGGGAACTGGAAAAGGCGGCAGATATACTGTTTGGATAGAATCTCAAAAACTTGTTTGTACAGTTTGCACAAACAAGTTTTTTAAGTATATCCCCATCATGGTGTTTTCTTTTCAAAAGATTTGTGAATAGTTATGATAAATAATATTGGGGCATATTTTGAGGTGGTAACAATTACTTGCGTGGCTTGCACAAGTAGCCCAGTTGACGGATTCTTTCCAAGCAAATCCGTAGCACTCTGTTTATAACTATGTCACTGTACATGCCAACCGGAATTGCATCCAAAATATCTCTGACATCCTGCTTGGAAAAATAAAATTCAATATTCTGTCCGTATAGTTTTTCGACGATTTCGAGTTGCTCCAAAAAATCATTACAGAAAGTTTTCGGCTTGACTGAATCCATCATATCATAGAGTTTGGCGTCGTCATCTGTCAGAGGATAATCTATTGTTGTATCAGCCAATAAAGCCGCTCCCTGATCAAATATGGGACAGATTTCATACTGATTGGTATCATGCATCAGTACCGCAATATTGTGGGTGTGCCTGTCTTCGTTTAAAAAGAAAGAGTCGACTGTAAGGATTTTGGACATATATTTTCCGAAATTCTTAAGCCCTGTGATGCGCTCTGTTTCGTTAACGATTAACTTCAACCGGTCTTCATCATCCGGAGTTTTATAAATCATTGAATTAAGGCTTTGCCCATAAACATTTTTAAACAGTCTTTCCAAAGTTATGAGCTGATGTCCTTTTTTTAAAAAGTTTTTGCTTTTTACGCCGTTATATACATTGTTTTTATATTTGATTGTTTCAAGATCGTACAGAACAAACTCCGAAGAATCTAAGGAACTCTTTTGCAGCAAATGGGAAATAAGATATTCCGCAAGACCTTCATAACCTGTGAAGTCTGCTTTGTACCAAATATCACCGTCTCGCCATTTCAGCTGGTTTCCTTTTGAAGATTTTGTATCTGTTTCTAATCTGTGCTGTTCAAATAATTCAACCATATGTGTTATCTCTCTATTTCTATATGAAATTCATCTTCTTCCATTCGACCTTTAGTTTTTTCGATGATGAGAAAAGGATCGTAAAAAGGAAGATTGTATTGTCTCAAAACCAGTTTCATCTTATCTCTTGATTTTGGGAAGCATCTTGATTCCAGAAAATCTTCATAATCGTTAAAAGTAGGTTTTTCCTGTTTCCCGAAGGCCCTGTAAATCAAGTTGTCCGTGTAATTTAAAATTGCCACACGTCGGTTTGTTTCATCCACATCGATCACTGTACAAAGCATATTTTTGTAATAATACTTTAAACGTATGGGATATTTTCGTGGAGGGATCGTGTAATCATCTTTGATTTGTGGGTCACGCCGTAATATTTCCAATAAAAAAACTATGGGGCCTGTGATATGCGCATCCTGTGTTTCCCATCTTTCGACAGTGGGTTTGGATATGCCGATGAATTCGGCAAATTCTTTTTGGGTCATTTTTAGAAGGTTTCGAACATACTTGATTTCTTCTGCTGTTGTGTATTTGGGGATGATATATTCTTTGGTCATTATGATACCTCCATCTTCATTTAACCATCAAAATGATAGCAAGTCAAGGCAAATCTACCATCATTTTGATGGTTTCATTTCAAAAGAAATAATGTTTGGGTTGACCACATTTTATTCTTATTGTTAATCTATGGGGGGAGGCACCTATGAATATGAAACTGAGAGATTTTAAAAGGGAAGATGCACAGGTTATAGCCGGGTGGATCAAATCGGAGGATGACTTGTACAAGTGGTCTGCGGACAGGTATAATAAGTATCCGCTTTCGGGAAATGATATAAATGAAAATTACGCATCGTTGGTTAAAACCGAACGGTTCTATCCTTTTTCTGCAGTGGATGATAAGGGGGATTTGATCGGGCATTTTATTATAAGGTATCCGAGAGAGGAGGATGACAGCAGAGTCCGTTTCGGCTTTGTTATAATTAGTCCAAAACTCCGTAAAATGGGATACGGAAAAGAAATGCTCAAGCTTGGCATAGAATATGTAAAGGCAAATTTTGAAGCCTCGAGAATCGATTTGGGTGTCTTTGAAAACAATGAGAGCGCAAGACACTGTTACGAAGCGGTGGGTTTTAAGGAGTATGCCACGGAGGAATGTATAATGCCTAAAGGCACCGTGAAATGTATCTTCATGGAGATTAGCTGCAGAGGCACTTGGTCAGATAAATGAGAAAGCCTACGATACGGAAATGAGATCAGAAGGAATAATAGATATCATAAAATTCGGAATCGCATTTTCGGGGAAAAGGTTAAAAATTCGAAAACAGTAAACGATGCATTAAGTGTTGCGTGGTATTTTTGATCGGCTATCAAAGTGCCGGGGAAAGTGTAAAATATGGAATATGTAAACGGAACCTGGATTATGTATGGCGTTGAGTGGGAGGACCCCGGATGCCTGCATACGGTACAGGATGCAATAAATTACATAAATGAAACAGGATTTTTGCCGCTTTTCAAAAATGATATTCCGGGATTTTCATTGGAAGAAAGAACCGTTTCCGGATACTGGTGGTGCGACGACATAAAAGTTGATCCGTGGAAGTGGCGCGAAATCATCGCAAGGAGCGGTGAAATTGCTTACGGAAAATTTTTTGGAAAGAAAGCAGGTTTTATATCGAAAGAATGGCTGCCGTATTTTGCCAATTACAGGCGTGACGGCTACGATTTTGACTCAGCGTGGGAGGACAGTAAGGTAAATCGCCGAGAGAAGCTGATAATGGACATTCTCACTGATAAAAACAGTGAAGGGGATATGGTCTGGACGGATAAGCAGATACTGTCCACGGAGCTGAAACAGCTTGCAGGCTTTGGCAAGGGCGGAGAGAAGAATTTTCCGGGTATTACTACCGATCTGATGATGAA
>JAILPU010000326.1 GCA_024699395.1 Lachnospiraceae bacterium
CACAAGAAAAATGTGGATATAAACGGCAAAAAATATTATGTATGTTATGTTCCTGTGTACGGTGAAAATAATGTTTTTTGGGGAATGGCTTTTGCGGGAACGCCTAATGAGAAGGTGGAGAAAACCATTTCTTCCATTATCAAAAGAATAATAATCTCGGCGGTTATCCTTGTTATCCTCTGCGGAATACTTCTTGTTATAGTTGCGAGAAGAGTGACAAAACCTGTCAATAACGCCATAAAGAGTGTGGAAAAGATTTCACAGGGCGAGCTTAATACCGAAATTGATACAAGCGCTGCACTTAGTGATACCAAACTTTTGACCGAGAGTGTATTGAGTTTAAGAGAAAACCTGTCCAACATAGTTGCCAACATAATGGATAACAGTGTTGTGCTTAATGACAATATGGATAATATCTCGGACAATATCTCCGCATGTAAGGAAGAGACCTCCAGTATTGTGGATGCTGTTTCCGGTTTGTCCAGCGGAGCCAGGGATATGGCTGAAAGCGTTCAGACCTGTGCCGAGAAGATGAGTGATATGGGAAGCGATATCGATATAATCGCTGATCTTACCCAAAGGACAAGTCAGAATGCCCGTACCATTACTTCCATAAGCGATTCCGCTCAGGAAAGCTTAAACAGTCTTATAGAAGCCAACAAATCTACGATACAGGTTTCCAAGGAAGTTGCCGACGGAATCCTTGACGCAAGCAATACCATCAATGAAATCAATAAGGTTACAAAGGTTATAACAGATATCGCGAGCCAGACAACATTACTTGCACTTAATGCTTCCATCGAGGCGGCGAGAGCCGGTGAAGCCGGAAGAGGCTTTGCGGTTGTTGCCGAGGAGATAAGCGGACTGGCTACTCAATCCGATGCCAGTGCCAAGGAGATCAGGGATATTGTTTTAAGTATTGTTGAAACCTCCGATAAGAACGTGGCTCTTGCCGATAAGATAAGAACTTCCATAGAAGAGGAAGGAAATGTTTTAGGAGATGTGAGAGAGAGCTTTGGCAAGGTTAATGAGTGTGTAACCGTAACCAATGAAAGTATTGATGAGATGGCGAATAAGATATCCGATCTTAATTCAAATAAGGTTAATGTATTGGACGAGATAACCACACTGTCCAGTATTTCACAGGAAAATGTGGCAAGTGCTCAGGAAACCAATGAGAGCTGCGAGAAGTTAAACAGCAATATACAGGAAATTGACCACATGACGGTAGGCACGAGAAGTATTTCCACAGACTTAAGAGAAAACGTGGATTATTTTAAGCTTTCATAGCAGTGAACAATTTTGTAGTTCACCTCCTTTCAATCAGCCCTTTGGTGCAGGAATGTGCCAAAGGGTTGATTTATTTAGGCTGCATGAGGCACCGAAATGCTGTAAGTGGCATTCTTTTTATTGAATTATATATTTACCTTATGTATGATTATGTAAGTGTGGCAGATATAGATAAATGACACGGGGATTTGCAGATGTTAATTTTAGTATTTGCTGAACATATGACAACACAGTGTTTGTTGAGTTGGTGACAGTACAGTGTTCATTGAACACACGACAACACAGTGTTTGTTGAGTTGGTGACAGTACAGTGTTCATTGAGCATAGGACAACATAGTGTTCATTGAGTATGTGATGGTACAGAGCCCATTGAATATACGACAATACAGTGTTCACCGGGGTTGCGACAAAATCGGGATTGTTTAGATTGCAACGTTAAAGCGGTTATTGGGGAATTTTGTTAGCAAAATTTGGAGCATAACAAATGGTTGAGAATAAAAATACGGGAAAATTATATAAAGTCCTGATGATATTAATGGTGGTGGGGAGCATTGCCGCCATGCTTAAGCTTATTTTTGTGGGCTTTTGTCAGGATGAAGAATATCAGATTGTAATGGCTTACAGGAGAGCTATGGGGGATGTCATGTTTAAAACCATGTGGGAACCCCATCAGATGAGCTCCTTCTTTAATGCGCCCCTTATAAAGCTTTTTATGATGTTAAGTGGGGGAACTGACGGACTTGTCATTTTTTTGAGAATATGCGGTACCCTCTTTCACATTGGAGTCACCGTCTTTGTGAACAGGGTTCTTAAGAACTTTTTTGATAAAAAGGAAAGCTTTCTCATAACCCTTGTTTATTTCAATATTTCCGTGGGACTTTTTGCAACGGCGGAATATTCCAATCTTTTATTCTGGTGCATGAGCCTTACGGTGGGGCTGATGATCTTAGCTTTTAGGAGAAAAGAGGAGGGAAAGAGCTTTTTATTATATCTTGTTCTTTCGGGAATAACCTTTTCTCTTGCGGTGCTGGCTTTTCCCATGATGGTGATTTTGGCTCCCTTTATTGCAATTTGTGTTGTGAAAGCTTTTGATAAGAAAAGGATTTTAGCTTTTATGGCCCTTTCTGTCCCCTGCGTTCTAATGGGAAGTTTTTATGTGGGATATCATATTTTAGAGGCGGGGAGTGCAACTTTTTTTAAATCCATAACAAAGATAACCTCGGGAGACCCCACCCATCTTGTGCAGGAGGGGGATTACTGGATATCAAAGATTATGCCGGTAATTAAGGACACCCTTTTGTTCGGCGGGATTGGGTTGGCAATTATCCTTATAGTATTTGCCGGTTTCAGATTTTTAAAGAAAGATGATAAAAACTCGTTAACCGAAATATTTGGTCTGTCCCTTTGCATTTCCATGGTATTGACGGCGGGCTACTGGTTTGTGTTTAAAACAGGATATGAGTGCGGCCAGATTTATATTCCGGTTTTATTTATAACGCTGCTTATTATTAATTTAAAAAGAGAGAAGAAGCACAGGTTTTATATAAACCTTATCCTCACAGTGGCGTTTTTTGCCATTATATCCGGGGAGATGCTTTCCAATATGGAATTTAATATGAAATTTCCCCACGGGGCATATCTTATTCCTGCTTTTCTCGCTGTTCTTCTCAAGGACTCTCAAGATTCCCATGACAAAAAGAGAGAGGCATTTGCAACGGGGATACTAATCTTCGTATGTTTCTTCTTTATTTTTGCAAAGGGATTTATGTTGAGGACGGGGATTGGACCCAATAATATAACCTGTGTGAGAAACGTAACCCGCACCGGTCCCGCAAAGGGTATTTTCACCGATTATATGGGGGCTTTTATAATGGATGCGGACTATGCCGAATGGAAGGATCATGTTAACGAAGGGGATAAGGTTCTTATCGTAACCAACACACTTCAGTCCAATGTGCTTATTTCCTACATGTATGAGAATGTTACCATATCCCATTATTCCATGCTCAATCCCTTCGCATACAACGAGATGCTTCTTGAATACTGGAAGGAATATCCCGAGAGGTATCCCGATGTGATCGTGTGCGATTGCTGGTACGGAGATCTTTTACTGGACAAGGACAGCTGGATATATAACTATATAGAAAATGAATTTGCTTATACCAATGTGACAGACGGAAAATATCTAAGGTATTACCGCCGTTAAATTGTGGGTTGTTTTGATTCCCAAGATATATCCCTCTGCCGGGCACAAGTGATTTTCGTCGTTTAATATGGAACTGTTAATCCATCGCGTCATTGAGAATTTCGGAATCACCTGTGGTAATAAAACCATATGCCGATTTGAATAGTTGTTGCCTATTTGTGATGATTCTTGTATAATCCTTTACGAAGGGTCTTCTTCATGATTGGGTTAATTACACATACTTCTCTCTAACTCAATTGTGATAGAAGATTCTTTTTTTATGTGTTGAAACACTAACAGGCGTTCCATGAACAAATAAGAAAGTGCTCTGAAACAAAAATCGCATGGATTTTCATCCATGCGATATGAAGTACAACCGTATGTATAGCATGTTCACCGCAAGTAATCGGTGCAGATGCTCAAAACAACGATATATATCATGTTCACCGTAATTAATCGGTGCGTCTGATTAAAACCATGTGCAGCTTTCGTAGCAGATATTACATTGCTGCCTTGATAGCTTCAAGGAGCTCATCATATGTCTCAAAAGCCTTGAGCTCGGGGTTATCCTTTTTGATGGCATCGGTACTCTTAAAGAGGAAACCGGCCTTACTTGCCTTGATCATGGCAAGATCGTTATGGCTGTCGCCGGAAGCGATTGTCTCGTAACCTATGGACTGAAGAGCTTTTACAGTGGTGAGCTTGGACTGGGGACAACGCATTTTGAAACCGGTTATCTCCCCTGACTCACTTACTTCAAGGCTGTTACAGAAAATGGTGGGCCATCCCAACTTCTCCATTAAAGGAGTTGCAAACTGGGTGAAGGTATCACTTATAATAATGACCTGGGTCATGGCGCGGAGCTTATCAAGGAATTCCTTTGCTCCGGGAATGGGATCGATCTTTTTGATGGTATCCTGAATCTCTTTAAGGCCGAGACCGTGCTCCTTAAGGATGCCTATACGCCATTTCATTAATTTATCATAATCGGGCTCATCCCTGGTGGTGCGCTTGAGCTCGGGGATATTGGAAGCTTCTGCGAAAGCAATCCAGATTTCGGGAACCAGTACTCCTTCAAGATCTAAACAAACGATATTCATTATGACCCTCCGTTAAAAAACATATTAGTAATCAAACACTCTGAATTATATTAAAAAGAAAATAGTTTGTAAAGAAAAAGGTTAAAGAGAAGGGATAGAGAAAGGTTACAGGATGAGAAAAATACTTATAACCAACGACGACGGAATAGATTCCGACGGACTTATGAGGCTTGCAAAATGTGCCGCAAATTACGGAAGGGTGTGGATTGTTGCCCCCGACGGACAAAGAAGCGCCATGTCCCACAGCATAACTCTCAGGCATCCCTTCGATCTTAAGAAGGTGGACTACCCCGTAGAGGGGGTCTGCGCCTACAGCTGTACCGGAACCCCTGCAGATTGCGTGAGGGTCGGGGTGTTAAATATTGTTCCCGAAAAGCCGGATGTGATTTTTGCGGGAATCAATGCGGGGTATAACTGTGCAACCGATATACAGTATTCGGCGACTTTGGGAGCTGCCTTTGAGGGCCTTTTTCAGGGAATTCCCTCCTTTGCCTTCTCCGAGGGCATTCACGGAAGGTGCGATGCCACCGACGAGTATCTGTCTACGGTGATGGAGGAGCTGTTAAAAAAAGAATTTGAGCCGGATTTTATCTGGAATGTAAATTTTCCCATGTGTGAAATGAAGGATTTCAAGGGAATAAGATGGAATACAAAGGTGTCAAAGAAATGTACTTTTGAAGATACCTATACTGAAGAGACGCTGGAGGACGGGACTATCAGGATGGTGGTTCACGGGGAGCCCGCTTTTATTGCGGAAGAGGGAACGGATTACAAGGCACTTCTTGAAGGATATATATCGGTAGGAAAGGTTGAAAACATATGTTAGACAGTTTTTACACAGTGGGAAGTCAGGTTTTTATCCTGTTTATACTTATAGCTTTGGGATTTCTTGGCTGTAAAAAGGGAATCATCAAAAAAGAGGGTGTGGGCACCATAACGGATATTATGCTGTATCTTGTCACGCCCTGTGTAATAATCAACTCCTTCCAAAAAGATTATAACGCTTCTTTGCTTAAAGGGCTTGTGACAGCTTTTTTGTCGGCGATAATGACTCATGTTATTGCTATTGTGCTGTCCAAGATATTTATACGGTCAAAAGAAGATGACAAACGCGTCATATTTAGATTCGGTGTTGTTTTTTCCAATTGCGGTTTTATGGCATTGCCTCTTTTGGAGGCGTTACTTGGCGGGGAAGGAGTATTTTACGGAGCGGCGTATGTTGCGGTCTTTAATGTATGCGTCTGGACTTACGGAATATTCTTGATGGACAGGGACTGTAAGAAGATCTCTTTTAAAAAGGCATTTTTAAATCCCGGAGTGCTGCCCGTTATTGTGGGATTGATCTTTTTCTTTACGGGGATAAAGCTTCCGGAGATTGTATTAAGCCCCATGAAATATCTGGCGGCCCTTAATACTCCGGTACCCATGCTGATAATCGGTTACAATATCGCAGGTCTTAATATCTCCAAGGCATTGAAAGATGTGGATGAATACAAGATGCTTTTGTTAAGGCTTATTGTTACGCCCCTTATTACCTTCGGTATTTTGTACGCAATAGGTATTCGGGGAAATCTTCTCGTATCCTGCGTGGTATCGGCGTCTGCGCCCGTGGCCGCAACGGGAACTATGTTCAGCGTAAAATATAAGAGAGACGCTGTGTTGTCCGCTGAGACTGTGGCCATATCCACACTGTTGTCGGTTCTCACCATGACCCTTGTGGTGGGCATCGCATATACGGTGGCTTTCTGAATGTTGTAACCACACATATTGTCATTATTTGGTTATAGGGTTGGAGAGTTTGTTGTGAGTGCCATTCTTATCATTATAAATTGAATTATGTCGGGGACGTCCGACCCTGAGCTACACATGAAATTGTAGGAGATTATGAAATTTGGTCTTGGAACCGAAAAAGTTTGCCGATATTGACAGCGGTTCTGTCATATGAAAAAAAGTGAGAAAGTAGGAACTTAGGTATGGATGATAAAATATACGAATATGTGAAAAGAATTGGATTCAGTCAGTGCGACAGCCGTAAAACCCTTACCCTCCCTTCTCTTGTGGATGATTTTCAGGACTGTTCCACATTTCAGTCGGAGGATCTGGGAGTGGGATATGATTTTCTGGAGGAAAATGATTATCTCTGGGTTATCAATTACTGGGAAATTGATATAGAAGCTCTCCCCAAGCTGTGCGACAGGGTGGCTGTGGGAACCTTTCCCCACGGGTTTAAAGTTTTTTTCGGATACAGGAATTTTTATTTAAAGGATGAAAAGGGAAATATGGCGGTAAAAGCCAATTCCATGTGGACTCTTATAAACAGAACCACAGGGAAGCCTGACAGAATCCCCAAATATATAAGTGACGTATATGTCCTAAAAGAAAAACTTCCCATGACCTACGGTAACAGGAAGGTGGAGCTTTCAAAGGATAAGGTTTACACAGAAACAAATGCTACAGAAGTTACCATAAGAAATCTTCATTTGGACAGTAACGGTCATGTGAATAACGCCCAGTATATCAAGCTTGCCATGGACGCTTTGCCGGAGACTTTTAAGATAAAAAGGCTTCGCATCGAATACAGGATGCAGGCACTTTTGGG
>JAILPU010000006.1 GCA_024699395.1 Lachnospiraceae bacterium
AATCTTGCAATCTGCTCAACAATATGGTAGTATATCGATTGTTGTAGAGAGAAACGCACCGCTAGCTCAGTTGGTAGAGCACCTGACTCTTAATCAGGGTGTCCAGGGTTCGAGCCCCTGGCGGTGCACTTGAAGAACTGTTTTTGAGGACATGTGAGCCTTGGGGACGGTTCTTTTTATTTTTATAATATTTTGAGAGTTATTACGACGCGAATATATGAATCGTTTCATATGGATTCCGTAGATAGTGATTAAACAGCTATATGACGTCGCTGTACGGGATATGCGCTGTATTTTGAAAAGTTGAAGTCAGGTTTTATGGCAAGGCTTTAAAGATGTATATAATCACGGAATGAATATGAGACAATCGTTGAAATAGATACGAAATATGTAAAAATCCCACGACACTGTGGAGAAAGATTGTACAGATGAAAGAGAAATTTAAAACGCTTTTAAGCATAGCTTTGATATTCATATGGTTTGAGGTCATATATCATTTTGCGGGCTTTGGACTTACATTTATGTCCCCTTTTATGCTAATAGGTATAAGCCTTATTATTGCCACTCTTATATCCTTTGTGGGAGGATTTAAAGCAGTTGCGGGTAAAGTCCTCTTGGGGATTGTCCTGGTAATATCCTTTGGCTGGCACATGGTTCAGCTTGTCTATTACAATATTTTTAAACAGCCTCTCAGGCTTGGAGCAGTATTTATCCAGGGTCAGGATGCCCTCAGCAATTACTGGTCTGTGGCCGTGACAGGGCTTCTTCATTGTATTCCCTTTATTCTTCTTATGCTTGTTCCCATAGGAGTGTGCATATTCCTTCTGATAAAGAAGTACATAGTATTCGCTGAAAACAAAAATAAAGGCTGGTTAAGCGATCTCATTACTTTCTCGGTGGGAGTTGTTGCCATCACACTGTTTTTCGTTATTGGAAAATACGGTAAGAGCGACCTTTACAGAGATTTCGCCGATTATACCGATCCTTTGACAGTGGCTGAAAATATGGGCGTCACTCCTCTTTTTGTAAGAGATGTGGCGGATGTTTGCGGTTTCTCCTCTGTAAGTGATTATTCCGAAAAGAAAAATGTCAGTGCCGACAGTGTATATTCGGGGGAAGCAAGGCTTGGGGGCAATTATACCGAAGAGGAAGCAGATTCATTCTCTCCTGACAACAAGGGTGGGAACTATAGTGATGCTGTATCGGTCGGTGACAGTGCACAGGTTGGTAAAAACGCACAGGGCGCAGAGAGTGATAAGCCTTTCAACGTTCTTGATATCGACACTGATGCTTTAAGAAACCTGTGCAATAACAAGGAAGAAAACTGGCTCTGTGACAGGATTGAGAGCACACAGCCCACAGAGACCAATAAATTTACGGGGATGTTTAAGGATTACAATCTTATCTTCCTTACCTTGGAGGGCTTCTCCACCTATGCCATAGATGAGGAGCTTACCCCCACTCTTTACAAAATGAGTCATTCTTCGTTTGTTTTTAACAACTATTATGTCCCTTTGTGGCAGACATCCACCAGTGACGGTGAGTATATCAATTCCACGGGACTTATCCCCGACGGGCAGTTTTCCATGCGAAAGTCTGCCGAAAACGACATGTCCTTCTGTCTCCCGGGATTCTTTGCAAAGGAAGGGATAAAGAGCTTCGCTTTTCATGACAATTCCCTGTCCTATTATGACAGATACAAGACCCATACCAATTTAGGCTATGATTTCTATGCTTCAAAGCTTGGAGAATGTGATGAGGCCCGGTGGGGAAATAATGTTTTCCATATGGAAAATGAGGATGCATGGCCTGCCTCCGATCTGGATATGATGAAGGCAACAATTCCCTATTATGTAAATGAGGATCGCTTTTTCGTTTACTATATGACTGTTTCCGGCCATTGTAATTATGATTTCAAGGGAAATGCCATGTCCGGTAAAAACAGGGAGCTTGTGACAGACCTTGATATGTCGGAGAATGCAAGGGCGTATCTGGCATGCAATATAGAGCTGGACAGAGCAATGGAGTATCTTTTAAAGGAGCTTGAGGATAAGGGAGTTCTGGACAAAACTCTTATCGTTATGAGTGCCGATCATTATCCATATTGCATGACTGATGCTCAGTATGAGGAACTGGCTCATAAGAAGCTCTCCGAAAATATGGACCTCTACAGAAATACGCTGTTTATGTGGACCTCAGGTCTTAAAAGGACCATACGGGTAGATAAGGTATGTGATTCCAAGGATATCCTTCCCACCCTTTTAAATCTGTTTGGTTTTTCCTATGATTCCAGACTTTATGCGGGAAGAGATATTTTTTCCAATGAAGAAGGACTTGTAATTTTCAGTAACAAGAGCTTTATATCCGATACCCTTATCTATGACAAAAAGAAGAAAAAGAAGGAATGGAAAAAGCAGGTGGACAATGAAGATGAGTACTTTGATACGATTTCAAAGGAGGTTAAGGCAAGGTACGATTTCAGCGCCTACATGTTGAGAAATAATTTTTATTCTCTTATCAATCAGGTGCTGCCTGAAAATGAGAAACATTTTATTTTTGATTATGACAATCCGTAATTGAGTAATGTTGCAAATCAGCCGAAACGGAAGCAATATATACCACGTTTATATCTATTGGAATCGTTGCATAAAAAAGAATCGGATTACGATCAAATTCGGGATATTGAAAATGCACTTTCCTCTAAATCTACAAAAAAATGATAGATTTAGAGGAAAAATGTTTTTGCGAATTCTCGTAATAACAGCAATAAGGAGCCATAAAAAATGAAAAGTATATTTGATACCCATGCCCATTATGATGATAAAGCCTTTGATGAGGACAGGGAGAGTCTGTTGGCATCTTTAAAGTCCAACAATATAATGGGGGTTGTCAATGTGTGCGCAGCTCTTTCTGATATTGAGCCTACACTGGAGTTAATTGAGAAGTATGACTTTATATACGGAGCCATGGGGCTTCATCCCCAGGAGACGGGAGATATCACATATAAAGAGATTGAACTTATAAAGGAAAAGTCCATGCACCCCAAAATAGTTGCTGTGGGTGAGATTGGACTTGATTATCATTGGGATGAGCCTGAAAGCAGTATTCAGAAGAAGTGGTTTGAAGCGCAACTTGAGGTTGCCAAAGAAATTGACAAACCTGTCATAATCCATTCAAGAGATGCGGCAGCAGACACCTATGACATTATGAAGGCACTTGATGCCGGGAAGGTGGGAGGAGTGGTCCACTGTTTTTCCTACTCCAAGGAAATGGCCGCAAAGTATCTTGATATGGACTTTTATATAGGTATCGGGGGTGTTGTGACCTTCGATAATGCAAAGAAATTAAAAGAAGTGGTGGAGTATATACCCCTTGAAAGAATTGTTTTGGAGACCGATGCTCCGTATCTTGCGCCAAAACCTCACAGGGGGACGAGAAATTCCTCTCTCAATCTCCCCTATGTTGTGTCGGCTATAGCAGAGCTCAAGAAAGTTTCAAAAGAAACCGTTCTTGAAGCTACCTGGGACAATGCTGTAAAAATGTATCATCTGTCTGACATGGGAATGTAGTCCAATGTGGACTGAATGGGCCTGTAAGCGGGACGTATTATCTTACCGTTGTTAACAAGCTCCTCCATGCGGTGAGCGCCCCAGCCCGCGATTCTTGCGATGGCAAATATGGGAGTGTAGAGCTCCATGGGAAGATTTAACATCTTGTATACGAATCCCGAATAGAAATCCACATTAACGCTTACACCTTTATACATCTGGCGCCCATTGGCTATTACCTGGGGTGCCATTTTTTCTACCGTATTGTAAAGGGCGAATTCCTTTGTAAGTCCTTTTTCCTCGGAAAGCTTTTCAACGAAGCTCTTGAATATCACGGCTCTCGGGTCTGACTTGGAATAGATGGCATGACCCACACCGTAGATAAGACCGGCTTTGTCGAAAGCCTGTTTATTTAAAAGCTTTTCGAGGTAAGCTGCAACTTCGTCCTCATTCTCCCAGTTTTTAACCTTTTTCTTCATATCCTCAAACATCTGGACAACCTTGATATTGGCGCCTCCGTGGCGGGGACCCTTTAAGGAACCCAAAGCGGCCGCGATGGTGGAATAGGTGTCCGTAAGACTTGAGGTAACCACGTGGGTGGTGAAGGTGGAATTGTTACCGCCGCCGTGTTCCATATGGAGCACAAGTGCGATGTCCAAAATCTTTGCTTCCAGCTCGGTATACTTCTTGTTGGTTCTTAACAGATAGAGAATATGTTCCGCTGTGGAAAGATCCTGTCTGGGGGGATGAATCACAAGGCTTTTTCCGTCGTGATAATGACTGTAGGATTTATAACCGTAAATCGCAAGCTGAGGGAAAATACTTATGAGCTGGATACACTGTCTCAAAACATTGGGTAACGATGTATCATCCGCATAATCATCATAGGAATAAAGGGTGAGCACACTTTTTGCAAGGGCGTTCATCATGTTTTTACTGGGAGCTTTCATAAGGACGTCACGTACAAAATAGGTGGGTAATGTGCGGTACCCGAACAAAAGGCTCTTAAAATCCGAAAGATCACTCTCAGAGGGAAGCTTTCCGAAGAGAAGAAGATATGTCATCTCCTCAAATCCGAAGCGGTTGTCATCGGTAAAGCCTTTGACAAGATCCTTAACATTGTAGCCTCTGTAGTAGAGCTGTCCGTCGATGGGAACCTCAACGCCGTTTTTAACTTCCTTAGCCACCACATCAGAAATATTGGTGAGGCCTGCCAGAACGCCTTTACCGTTAAGGTCTCTTAATCCCCTTTTAACTTCATATTTCATATAAAGCTCGGGATTGATAACATCTGCTTCCCTGCACATTTCGGAGAGACGTGTGATTTCAGGTGTTACATCCGAGTAAGAGTTTATCTGATTAATATCCAATTACCATACTCCTTTCACATAATAATCTGACAATAAAAATAATAACAAAAATGAATACTCCCAACAAGTAAAACGGGGGATTGTTTACAAAAAGTTAAGATGTGGACATGAAAATACAATAACAATGTGATATACTTTCATAGATGCAGATGAATGAAGTTCACTCAGGGTTTTATGGTTTTAATAAAGATGGATTTGAGGAGTTTATAAAATACCCGGGGCGTATGTATTAAACTAAATTTTACAGGGCACATCGCGAAATGATTATATTACGATGCCCGGTAATAGTTGCCGGGGGAAAGGAAAAAATCCAGCCATCACTGTGATTGGATTATGGGACCAACTATGA
>JAILPU010000026.1 GCA_024699395.1 Lachnospiraceae bacterium
TGTTTTAAGACTTATGATAACCTGTTCCTCTTCGGTGGTGGGCTCCTTCAATTCTATATCGTAAACCTTTCCCAAAGTAAACTTGTTGGAAGAGGATTCTCTTGCCTCTCCGTTTATGGAAAGCTTTGCGTTTTCGGGAGCTCTTGTCACGTTATCCAATCCGAAATAATCCACCGCACCGCTCTTTTTGCTTGTCTTGTCATCGGTAATACTGAACAAAAGGTCGTCTTTCAAAGGCCCTTTTCCGGTATTGTCGGACTCAATCACAAGAGCATAATTTTCATCGTTCTCCATGACGGAGGCTTTAAGACCGATGGAGGAATTGTTGATCAGACGTTTCAGTCGTTCCTGTACCGTCTTGTTGGTGTCCTGACCTGTGACGGTGAACTGAAGCTCGTAATTCATGTCATTCAGGGCAACGTCAAAGGAGTATGTGTCCGGAGGTATTCCCAGAGCATCGGGCTTTAAGAAGCTTCCGGTGTTCTGCTGCGCAGTGGCAAGGGAGGACACATTTATAAGGTAAGAGGGATCGCCTCTTGCATCTTCATCGCTACCCACGAAGCTTGATACTATACAGTCCGTATCGGAAGAGTAGGCACTTTTTCTGGCAAAAATAGTTTTATCGTCAAGAACCCCAAGCTTTGAAATCGTGTTCTTAAGATTCCTGGCATTGTCTTTAATGTCAACGATATACTGCTGTATATCCTTATTGGTCACAGGAAGATACAGGGGGGAGTCTTTATTAAGCTTAATAATGGAATTGCAGGTATCCCGAAGCTCGCGCTTATTGTGCGCGTCGAAACGCGTCAGCTCCTTGGGCGCATAGCCGGAAAGATAGTTATTATAGACAGAATTAAGATATGCGCTCATTCCGCTCCCTCCTTTCATCCATGAATGTGCGGAAATGATATGGTAATCCTTTACCATGGTGAAATTCCTTTTCACCATAAAATCCCACTTTTCTAATTACAATATATCACACAACTGTCAAAAATGCAACCTTAAATCATATAAAAATTTACGATAGAACATAAATGTCAGACATCTCTTGAGGATTATCCCAAGGATGCGCAACTTGCGTGTTTTGAGAATGCTACATATTTGAATTAAATTAATATTTACAAAAATATTTGTTGACAAATATGGTACAGTGTACTATCATAACCACAGTACATAAAACCAAACGAGGAAAAGCGATGGCTAAGAAATATAATTTTTCCAGTGAAGAAAAAGCTTTCCTTGAAGCTTATGATCCGGGAGACTATCCCAGACCTGCGGTTACGGCAGACATTGTGGTCTTCACGGTGGATTCCGACAACGATTTAAATATCCTTCTCATTAAGAGAAAAGATTTCCCCTACAAAGGTTACTGGGCTGTTCCCGGAGGCTTTATGAAAGTGGGAGAGGAATCCGCAGAGGAGACGGCAGTAAGGCGCCTTCGGGAAGAAACGGGAGCTGAAAATGTGTATCTGAGACAATTGGCTACTTTTTCAAGGCCGGATCGGGATCCGAGGATGCATGTGGTTTCGGTGGCTTACATGGCACTGGTTCCATGGGATATGTTAAATATTAAAGCCGGAGAGGGAGCCGAAGAGGCGGGGCTTTTTAAAATAGGATACGATCTTAACGGATTAAGTTTTAAGAACAGAGAGCATTGTTTGTTGGAGACGGAGCTTGCTTTCGACCATGACAAGATGATTAAAACGGCTCTTTGGAGACTTCGAAACAGGATTGATTATGAACCTGATGCCTTTTATCTTTTGAAGGACAAGTCCTCATTCACGGTTTACGAACTTCAGAAGATTTACGAGAGCATCAAGAATAAAACCCTGGATACTTCCAATTTCAGGAAGTTTTTTACCAGAAGTTATATCAACACAGGAACGGTTATATGTAAAAATATTAAAAGTAACGGCGCCGGGAAAAGACCTGCAGCGCTGTATGAATACATAGGAAGGAGTGAACTATTATGAAAAAGCTTTTGGTTGTAGTGGATATGCAGAATGATTTTGTTACAGGTGCTCTGGGTTCCGATGAGGCCAAGATGCTTGTGGCTCCCATGAAGGAATATATTAAAGCCTTTGACGGAGATGTGGTTTTTACAAGAGATACTCACACTGAGGATTATATGAATACTCAGGAAGGGAAGAAACTTCCCGTTCCCCACTGTATTAAGGGGACAAAGGGTCACGAGATAGTGGATGGATTAAAGGAACTTGTTAAAGACGACACAAAAGTATTTGACAAGGAGACCTTCGGAAGTAAGGATTTTGGAAAGTTCATTGCCGACAATAAAGATAAATACGAGGAGATTTATTTTTGCGGTGTGTGCACCGGTATATGTGTTATCAGTAACGTCCTTATGGCAAAGGCAAATGCCTGCGAAATTCCTGTAAAGGTATTGGCCGATCTGTGTGCGTGCGTTACACCCGACAGCCACGAGACAGCCTTGAATGCCATGGAAACATGCCAGGTTGATGTTCTTAACAGAGGCAAGGAATACTGGAAGCCTGAGAATCAAAACTTTGATGCTGTAAAAGAGAAGAACAGGATAGTTGAATGGATCAGAGAGTGGTTTAACCAAAACGGCCCCAAGGCCAATGCAGTGTTGGGGATTTCGGGCGGTAAGGATTCTACCATTGTTGCGGCCCTTCTTGTTGAGGCGCTGGGTAAGGACAGAGTTTACGGCGTATTGATGCCCCAGGGTGTTCAGCCGGACATCGATGATTCCAGAAGAGTTGTGGAGACTCTGGGCATCAGAAATACGGTGGTTAACATCGGTAAAACAGTGGATACTTTAAAAGAGGAACTGGAGGGCGCATGCGGGGAATTGGTTGACAACAGACCTGCTCTCAGCAGGGATACGGGTATCAATATTCCTCCCAGAGTGAGAATGACCACCGTTTACGCTGTGGGACAGTCTCTCCCCCAAGGCGCGAGAGTTGCCAATACCTGCAACAAATCGGAAGATTATATAGGATACAGCACCAAGTACGGTGATGCTGCGGGAGATTTTGCTCCCATTGCCGATTATTCTGTTACCGAAGTGAGAGCAATCGGTGCGGTTCTCGATTCTCTTAAGGATATTCAGGATCTTGTTCAGAAGACTCCTTCTGACGGACTTTGCGGTCAGAGTGACGAGGACAGATTCGGCTTTACTTATGATACCCTTGACAGATACATGGCCGGCGAAGAAATCGATCCCGAGATTGCTGCCAAGATTGACAGAATGCATATCGCAAATCTCCACAAACTCAGACTTATGCCTGTGTGCAAGAGATAGGATGCCGGAGGATTCATGGAATTCAGAGGGATAAAAAGAGAGGATGATGAGGTTCTTGCTCATATTATCAGAAGTAATTTAAAAGCCTACGGACTGGATATGCCGGGGACGGCTTACTATGATGACAATCTAAATCATCTGAGCGACTATTATCTCAAAGATAAAGACAAGAGATTTTATTACGTAGTGTTGGAGGATGAAAAGGTCATCGGTGGAATCGGTTTAGACGAGATTAATCTTTTTGATAATTGTGCAGAACTTCAGAAACTGTATCTTACAGACAGCGCGAAAGGAAGAGGAATCGGATACCGCCTGATTGAGAAGATTGAAGATAAGGCCCGCAGTCTTGGATACACACAGATGTATCTTGAGACCCATACCAATTTGGAAGCGGCAATCCATATCTATGAGAAAACAGGTTACACAGAAATCCCCAAGCCTTCCTTAGCAGTCCACAGCGCAATGAACAAGTTCTTTATCAAGAAACTGTAAACATTACTATTTATGCAGATGTCGGAAGCAAACACCTCCGACATCTGTTTTTTCGAATGAAGTCATGGACGTTATTTTTTGCAAAACATTTTAACTGAGAATCGATTTTGAAGTGAAGTGCCGTTTGAGTTGTTTGAAATACAAACGTATTATAGCGGAAAAGTTCGGATGGGTGCTTGGCTTGGTTGGAATTCAGAGGATAATAACAGGCATGTAAAGGAGTTATTGTTTACGAGCTTTTAAAAGGTGTTGTGTTTTTTAAAACTGGCTGACTGTGCTTTTGTATAGATATATAACAATAAGCAGTGTGTGAATGTGAATAACTATGTGGATAAAGTGAACGAGAATGTGGATAAGATGAATCAATAATACAAAGCAACAACAAGCGCAAGACAACAAAAGGGAAATATTATAGAAACAATAACAATATAGTTGACACAAGAACAGATGGTTGGTATTATGAAATTGAGCGATAGAAGGTTTAATTTTTTTACACCTACATTCTGAAGGTATTTGTCATACATTTATTTATATGGGCATATATACTCTGTATGTTTTGTGGTTGTATTAACACTTCATGGAGGCAAAATATGGGATTCGATTTTGATTGGAATTATGTACCTGCCGGAGCTCCATATGTCACGGTGAGCGATTTGGGGCTTGCGTTTAATAGTCCAGCTATTTCAATGTTGAATAACCCTGAAGAGGTGGTTGTGGGTTTTGATGAAAAAAAGCTAACGATAGGAATAAAAGATGCCAAAAACATGGAAAATGTAAAAACATACAAGTTTTACAGCAGAATAAACAATGGATGGATTAGGATAGGCTGTAAAGATTTTGTGAAGTATCTATCTACGATATCCGGAATTAAGTTTTCGCCTGCAAAAAAATATGTTGCAAGGATGGATTCGGAAGATCAGATATTATATATAACTATAAATAGCGAGGAGGTAGATTATAATAATAAAAATGAATAAAAACAAAAGCACATAAAAACTACCGCAAATAGTTAATATGTGCTTCGCCGCGTGCTATAATGCACTTTTGAGCAAATCCATTATAGCACACATCCGCGGCATTTTTCAACTAGAACATGTTGACGGGTGTATTTTTGCGCCCAAAAATCAAAAAAAGGAGTGCAAAAAATGGATTTATTTAAAATTTCAGAGGAACTATATCGGTACTTGATTGATGCAGGAATATCTTTTACTCCGCAAGGTTATCCCATCTTCACGGAAGAGATGCTTCTTAAAGAGATACCAGAACAGGTGCTTCCTTTAGGAAAAACACATGTAGCAAAAGATAAAAGTAAGACGTTACTGGTTTCTTTTACTAACGATGCAATTATATACAAGAGGCTTTTATCCTTAAAAAAAGATGTTCAGATGTATAAGGAATATCTTGGGTTCGGAGGATTTGATTTAAGCCCAAGAATAAACTGGGATATAAATCTTCAAAGATTTAACATTGGATTAAATCTTATGGCAGATGCGTTTCTTGCTTTAAATGGTGTGAAGATAATGCCTAACTTTCGGATAGGCTGCTTGAAAACATTAGATGCCTTAAATTGCTATCCGTCAAATACGTGGTATACAGTGGGGGCATTGGGCTGTGCAAAAGGTCACGTAAAGATTAATGTTATGTATTTAAGGACAAAACTTATCATCACCAATCCGGATATGCTGATTTATTATGGTAAATTAAAAACAGAATATATGGCTGTCCTTGAGGAGTATGGAGTTCCGTACAAAGTATACGCAGATTATCAACGCGTTAGTCGCAGAAAGGAGGCTATGTAATGTCGGATGCTAAGACTGATTATTCGGATGAAGTAAAAAAACAAAAAGACGCTGCTTTGATTGACTCTGTTATTGCTGACTTGATTCAGCAAGGATATGCCAGAAAGGCAGAATATGGGGCAGATTGGGAAATTGTTGACATTAACGAAGTTGTTGCTGTGGTGGCGCCCGGAGCAAAGCCTGTTGTGGTTGGGGGGAAGATAATTTATTATAGTGCTGATGGGACAAAGGCAGTGGTCGCAGATGTGAGTGGCTACCTAAGGGTTCAAGATTTGACAAAAAAGACTCGTAAGCGACAATATTTGGATAAATATGGGAATGATGCACATAATGTTAAGGGGTCAAATGGTAAAATGCGAGGGCGAACTAAAGACGAATACCAACAGGCCACACATTACATTATAAAAAAGAGAAAGTGAGGACTAATAATGTTTGTATATTATTTGAATGTTCCATTGAATGAAACTGGAGTACAAGAACTGGAATCATATGACGATGAATTGGCTAATGTAAAAACATTTGAACTATCTGACATGGAGTATGAGAGCCTCAGAAAAAAAGATGGTTTGTTTGAAAGGTTCGATTCGGAACTTGGTACCATTATTGATGTATGTGAAGAAGAGGTTATAAAGACGGAACAAATTCCTCATGCTATCGATATACTTGAGAATCATTTAGAAAGTGTTAAAGACAAAACGGAACGCGAATCCTGCATAAAGATTATGGAAGCTTTAAAAATGGCGCGGGATGCGGATACTTTTCTGGAAATAGACATTTATCTGGAGTAAGAGAATATGAGTAAATATTGTTATCAAAAATTTCTTCTTAACTGTGAGTATGATGATGTAGATTTGAATCACATACAGACATATCAGGACAATCTTGAATTTGTCCCCGAATTGGGAGAAAATAATACTATTTTTGATGTTGGCGGAGAAATTGTCAGAAAAGTAAAATTGTCGGACATAGATGTTTCTGTTGATACTATCGAAGATTGGGAGGCTTTTCTTGGTAAAATGACAGGGGTAGATGAGATTGTTATCATACAGGATATGTGTGACTCTGCCAATAAGGTGATAGTGGATTATAGAATTGCTACACTTAAGGCATACATATATCGGATGAAAAGCGTATTAAAAGATCTCGAAATATATTTTGCGCACGAAGTTAGTGAATATAAAATGCCTATTTAAAAATGGCAGATTCTAAAACAACAAAAAGAACCCTTCGGGGTTCTTTTCAGTTACAGTTAATCTGATGATAAACATTAAGATGATTGGCGTACAATATGGTGGAAGGTGCGACAATATAAATTATTCTGCACATTTGTTTTTTGCCATAAAGCAAATATAGGTTGCATGATGACGAATGATTTGGCTGAACTGGAGTATCTTAATATTTTCTGAAGAATTGCTGAGGAAATTGAAACCGGGAGGGATTATGGGGTAAAATATTAGTGCAGGTTTTTGAAACAAATTGTATGAATTTTTATCAGGAAGAAAGGATGACTTATGAGGAAAACAAAGGCTTTTATTGCCTGCGCCTTGGCGCTGGTAATGGCGGTTGGTATGTCAAACACTTCCTTTGTGTCTAATGCACAGACCGGTGTT
>JAILPU010000058.1 GCA_024699395.1 Lachnospiraceae bacterium
TATTCTTTTTTCTCATCATCTTATAAATAAATGATGAAGGCGCCTTGGGGAGAAGCTTTTTCAAATACTTGTCCACTCTTATCCCGGCATTGTTCTTATCTATAACAATACTGATCAAATCTTTCTCCGTTTACAAACAGACAGCCTTAAGAACATCAGCTATCCTGTTTTCCTTATCCGTATCTCTCTCCAACTGTGAAAGTTCGTTAAGTCTTTTCTCGAATCTGTCCATGTCCTTAAAGACTTTAACCTTAACATTTGTAATCCCGTCAGCTTTAAGCCTGTCGGTTACATGGGTCTCGAAATTCTTTTCATCCGTTTTTTCATCGGTGCAAAGAGCACATACAGTGTCCGCACCCACAGCACAGACTTGGGATTTATAGGTTTTCTCCGAGGAAGTGAATATCATATCGTAAAGAATACATACCCTGTCTTCAAACTTCTCGCAGATTTTCTGAATTTCTTCACTGCACCCCTTATTTATAACATACATTACTGTGACTACAAAACTTTTGCAGGCAGGAAGAAGTCCCAATACAGCCACAACAGTCAAAAGGTTTTTCTTTGTATGGGTTGTAAGATACCCTGCGGCAAACAAAGCCAAGCTTATGGCAAAGAGAATTGCAGTCTTTCCAACCTCGTATTTAAGCTGGTTTTTTAAATAATTCTTCTCCCCTTTATAATATGCTCCCGATAAAAATCTTCCTATGTTCATTTTGTAACTTCCTTTATTGATTTTATTTCTTCCGGGGTTAATTCCCTGAATTCTCCGGGTTTTAAATTGTCATCAAGTATAAGCGGACCGAAGGATACTCTTTTTAAGCTTGTTACCGTAAGCCCCACACAATGAACCATTCTCTTAACCTGATGGAATTTGCCTTCACATATTGATATATAAACAGAGGAACTGTCAACCCTTTTGGTGTGTGCGGGCTTTGTCATTTCCCCATCCAGCATTACCCCGTTTTCAAGAATATTAAGCTGTTCATCGCTTATGTCATTATCAAGGGTAATAAAATACTTTTTAAAAACATGCTTTGATGGAGATAACAGTCTGTGGGCTGTCTCCCCGTCATCGGTAATAAGGAGTAACCCGGTGGAATCCTTGTCCAGTCTCCCCACAGGAAACAATTTGTCAAAATGAATGGCACCCTTCACTAAATCCATCACCGTGGAATCTTTTAAATCTGTGGTGGCGGTTACAAATCCTTCGGGTTTATTTAGCATATAATAAACAAACTCTTTATATGAAAGCTCCTTCCCCATTAAAGTTATCACTGAGGAATTTTCGTCTATCTTCATATCGGGATTGTTTACAACCGCACCGTCACAGGTTACCTGTTTTTTCTTTATAAGTGCTTTTGCTTCGCTTCTTGTTTTTGCTGCCGCGAGGGATATATATTTATCAAGTCTTATCATTTTCTTCTTAAAAATTCTTTTAATCTGAAGGTTACAAAGCCAAGGATTGTTACGGTAAATATGGCTACAAACATGTATTTGGCAATATCTCTTAACTTATTTGCCAAAGATATCCCGGTCTTAATAACTTTATCGTTGTATTCGGGTGGTGCTTTATTTATCTCTTCTTCCCAAATCTCGGGCTTTGCCACAAATACCACATTGCTGTCGGAAAAAACATCAAACTGGTCGTAACCTCTAAGAAGTATGTTACTGTCTTTTTCTGCATTAAGATCCACCGCAAATTCAAATTCGGTATCGCATTTTTGGTCGAAATAATCATATCCCGGCCAGGTAAATCTCTCCGAAAAGGTGCGGCCTCCGTCAAGGCTGTAGGAATAATATACAAAAGGTCTCTCGGAATAATGGGCACTCACAAGAATTTCAGCCTTCAAATCATCGGAATCCACATCTTTTAATTCAATATAACAAGGGGTGGGAAAATCCTCGGTTTTAAATACTGAATTATTGGTAACCTTAAGGTCTCTTATTTCAAGATCGGGGGTAACAAGTCCGAAATATTCCAGAACCGCATTGGCGTCAGCCTTTGCAAATGCGGTAAGCTCTTCATCTTCGTCGCACATAACGCTGTCGTTTATATTGTCCACATGGCAATGTTCAATAATAACGGAAGGGATAAGATTGGCGGAACACTGTCTTAAAATCCCGTAGTAATCGGTGTTTACCTTTTTTTCCGATTCACGGCACTTAATGCCTCGCAAGGTAAGGCCCATCTTATCAAATTCATTAAGTTCATAAAGCCCAAGCTTATAGCCTTTTGAATTGTAAGGCTCCTTTAAGGGCACCCACACCTCAGAACCGTAAAGGTCATGGTTTACGGACGCATTGTAGTGGATACTCAAAAGCATGTCGGCGTTTACCTGCCTTGCAAAATCCGCTCTTTCCTTTAAGGAGAGATCCACATCCTCCGTTCTTGTCATATAGACAGTTACAAGTCCCGAAGCACTTAATTCATCATAAAGAGCTTTGGAGGTTTTAAGGGTCATATCCTTTTCCAGAAAACCGTTTTCAATGGTACCCTCATTTTCTCCCCCGTGCCCGGGATCGATAACCACAACAGGCTTGTGATTGAGTGTATCGGCATTTACATTTGTGCCTGTCATTCCAAATGTTCCCAAAATAAAAATCCCCATAAGGAACATATGGCATAAAAACTTTTTCATGGGCTATTCCTCTTAAAAGAAGCCGGCTTATAATATAAAGCCGGCCCGATAATCTAATATTTATTATTCTTCTTCGTCGCTTTCGCCCTGTGTTTCGCTTCCATCCCCTTCGGACTCTTCGCTGTAATCCACAGGCTCTATCTCTGCTCTGTTGGCCTGAACCACATTTTTGTAGTTCATAAGAACTTCCAGCAATGCTTCGTAATGAGTGGTAGCGGAATCTATTGCCTGGGTAAGGGTTTCCTCAATGCTGCCAAGCTGTGCATCCATATAATCATTGGCTGCGCTTCTTAAGTAGTTGGCATCTCCCGTAGCTCTTGTGATAACATCCTTTGCTTTGATTGACGCAACCTGAACCACTTTATTGGCCTCATCGTACGCCTGCTGAACAATCTCATGTTCGTCAAGAAGGGCGTTGGTCTGAGCCGTAGCGTCATCAATAAGCTGCTGAGCCTTTGCTCTTGCTTCCGCAAGGATTTCTTCCCTCTGAGCAATAATTTTCTGATACTGTTTAATCTCCGCAGGTGTAACCTGTCTCAACCTGGTGAGAAGGTCATCCAGCTTAATCCTGTCAAGGGTTACGAAATCCTTTTGGAAAAAGCCGGGCTTTCCGTCATTAACAAAATCTTCTATCTCATCTATCAACTGAAGAATCTGACTTTTCATAACTTGTCTCCGTTATTTAATCGATGGTTTATCGACCATCTATTTCCTTTAATCTTTCAAAAATAAGATCTGCCACAAAATCGGGAACACATTCACTGATATCTCCCCCGAACCGGGCAATCTCTTTTACACCCGAAGAACTTAAGTAGGAATACTCAAGGCTTGTGGTAAGGAAAATGGTATCCAAAGCCCCTTTTGAAAGCTTTCTGTTGGTCTGGGCCAGCTGAAGTTCATATTCAAAATCCGTTATAGCCCTCAAACCTCTTACCGCAACATGAATATCATACTTTTTGGCGTAATCTATCAAAAGACCGCTGAAACTGTCGATTTTCACATTGGGAAGGTCCTTCGTGGCATCCTTTAATATATTAACACGATCATTTACAGAAAACAATGGGGTCTTTCCCTTGTTGTCAAGCACGCTGACGGTAAGTTCGTCGAAGACTTTGCTTGCTCTTTTTATAATATCAAGATGACCGTAGGTCATGGGATCGAAGCTCCCGGGATATACCGCTCTTTTCATTTTTTTGCCCTCTAAGCTTTTTGTATAAATATATGTT
>JAILPU010000064.1 GCA_024699395.1 Lachnospiraceae bacterium
AACACTTGACAATACGGGTTTTGGTGGATAGAATCATGATAGGTAAAGGCAATGATGGTGCACAGTAGCACCGAAGATCGTTTCAGAGAGAGAAACATTTGCTGAGAGTTTCTTAATGTATCTTCGGAGGTCGAATTTCACACCGGAGCTTTCGAGATGAAACATCAGTAGTTTCGAACGTTTGACACTCGTTACGTGTTTTAAAGTGCCGGTTTTCCGGAATCAGGGTGGTACCGCGGAGCATTTCGTCCCTTGCAATTAAGTTGCAGGGGATTTTTTATTTCATAGTATTTTTTTTATTTTCTTATGAAATATAAGTGCCCCGATGGATTCGCTTTTTACACATAATGGTATTTTTTCAGTGTAACCCGGTTGGGAATGAATTGCTGTAAACGGCATCCGTTGGTAAATGCACATGCCGGGCATCCTCCTGATTAAAAATGGTAGTACACATCTTTGTCCGAAAACACGGCAAGGTTATAGGAAAACAAAGAGATTACGAGGAGACTTTATTATGACAATGGAAGAACAGTTGAAGGAACTTAAGCTTAAGCTTGAAAAGGAACTCTCCGAGATCAAGGAAAGCGCAGAGCTGGAGAACTTGAGAGTGGCTTATCTTGGTAAGAAGGGATCGGTTACCGAGCTTTTGAAAGGCTTGAAAGATCTTACCAATGATGAGAGAAAGGTTTTCGGACAGCAGGTTAACATCCTCAAGAACGAGGCATCCAAAAAGATTGATGAGTACAAGGAGATTCTCTTCAGAAAGGCTATGGATGCTCAAATCGAAGCAGCAAGCGAGATTGATATGTCCGTGCCCAAGATGTTAAAGAGAGGATCATATCATCCCATCACACTTGTTCAGAGAGAGTGCGAGGAGATATTTAAGAGCATGGGCTTTAACGTTGAGGATTACTCCGAGATTGTTAACGAGTACGAGTGCTTCGAGTCACTTAACATTCCCAAGCATCACCCTGCCCGTGATATGCAGGATACATATTATCTTGAGAACGGACAGCTTTTAAAGACACAGACATCGGCAGCTCAGAATGCAATCTACAGAAAATATAAGGATGCTCTTATCAATGAGGGCAAGCCCATCAAGGCTATCTTCCCCGGAAGATGCTTCAGAAACGAGGCTACGGATGCCTGCCATGAGAACACATTCTTCCAGATGGAAGGTGTTATGGTTGACAAGAATATTAATATCTCAAACCTTATTTTCTTCATGAAGACCATGCTTTCAGAGGTATTTAAGAGAGATATAAAGGTTCGTCTTCGTCCCGGATTCTTCCCCTTTGTGGAGCCCGGCTTTGAGCTTGATATCAACTGCCTTATCTGCGGCGGTTCGGGATGCCCTTCCTGTAAGCATTCGGGATGGCTTGAGCTTTGCCCCTGCGGAATGATTCATCCCGAGGTTCTTAAGGCCGGCGGAATAGACCCCGAGGAGTACACAGGCTTTGCTTTCGGTCTCGGTCTTACAAGACTTGCAATGATGAGATTCGGCGTAAAGGATATCCGTGACCTTAACAGCGGAAACTTAAAAGCACTCGATCAGTTTACCGATTGATCCATTTTTTAATTAATAATTTGCTTTTTTAAATTGATATTTTCAGGAGGAAAGATATATGTTTTTATCAATGAATTGGATCTCGGATTATGTTGATCTTGAGGGATTGGACAAGAAGGAGCTTATCGCAAGATTTTCTCTTTCATGCGCCGAGGTTGAAAATGAGATTTTTTATAAAGGTTCGGATATTTCGGGGATTGTGGTGGCAAAGATTATTTCCGTGCTTCCTCATCCCGAGTCAAAGAAGCTTCACCTTTTGAAGGTGGATATTGGAAGCGGTGAACCCGTTGATGTTGTGTGCGGTGCTCCCAATGTAAGAGAGGGAATGAAGACTGCGTTTGCAAAACTCGGAGCTCATATCGGTGATATCGAGATTACTCCCAGACAGCTTGCAGGATACACATCAAACGGTATGTGCTGTTCCGAGAAAGAGATCGGTATCAGCGACGATCATTCCGGAATTATGGAAATTACCGATGATGTGGCTCTTGGAACCGATCTTAAGGATATTTACGACATTGATGATATTATTTTTGAAGTGGACAATAAGTCCCTTACCAACAGACCGGATCTCTGGGGTCATTACGGTATTGCAAGAGAGTTCGCTGCCATGGCAGAGAGACCTTTAAAGCCTTTGGATGTATGCGATCTTTCTCAGTATGACAGCCTTCCCGGCATCGACATGAAGATTGAAAGCGACAAGTGTTTCAGATATTCATGCCTTAAGATTGAAAATATAACCAAAAACGTTAGCCCCGTAAATATGAGAATCAGGCTTTTCTACTGCGGTATGAGAGCTATCAATCTCCTTGCGGACATCACCAACTACATTATGCTGGATATGGGTCAGCCCATGCATGCTTTTGATTCAAGAAAGGTTGAGAAGATAAGGATTAAGACTTTCGATAAGCCTTTTGAGTTCACAACCCTTGACGGCGTAGAGAGAAAGATTGATGAAAATACTCTTATGATCTGCAATGATAATGAGCCTGTGGCCATTGCGGGTATTATGGGTGGACTTGATTCGGAGATAGTGGAGGATACCACAACCCTTACTCTCGAGTCTGCCAACTTTGATGCAGTCAGCGTAAGAAAATCAAGCGTAAGACTTGCTCACAGAACAGACGCTTCCCAGCGTTACGAGAAGTGCCTCGATCCCGAGATGTGCGTTACAGCCATTGCACACTTTGTAAAGATTCTTACGGATATCGATAACGGTGTGAAAGTAGTATCCAGAGTTACCGATGATTACAAACATCATTTCGATAAGGTATGCCTTGAGTTTAAAAAGGCTTATGTGGACAGATATACAGGTATTGAAATCTCCAATGATAAGATTGTTAAGACTCTTACCGGACTTGGTTTCGGTGTGACTCTTACAGGGGACGATTTCAAGGTGGATGTTCCCTCCTTCAGAGCCACCAAGGATGTAACAATCAAGGCTGATATTATTGAGGAGATTACCAGAATCTTCGGATATGATAATTTTGCACAGCATACCACCGCAACACCTCTTTATCCCATCAGAAGCGATGTGGTTAAGAGCGTGGAAGACAGAATCAAGGATATCTGTGTTCACGAATTTAAGCTTAACGAGGTTCATTCCTATATTTGGGCTTCTTATGACGAGCTTAAGGAACTGGGAATCAAGGTTGAGGATAACGTAAAGCTTATTAACTCCACCAACCCCAATATTGAGACTTTGAGAAGATCCATGATTCCCACTCAGCTTTGCCAGGTTAAGAGCAATTTCCAGTATGCCGAGGATTTCGGTATTTTCGAGATAGGTCACGTGGTACAGGGACTTGACGCTGATAATAACTGCGTAGAGAAGAAGCTTTTGGGCATCACTCTTTTCTCCAAGACCAAGGATCTTGAAACCCTTTACTATGAATTGAAAGATATTGTGGACGGAATCTGCGACAGCACCAAACACAAGACTCCCGAATATAAAACATCAAAGACAGATAAGGATTACATCCATCCCAAGAATTTCAACACCATTCTTGTGGACGGTAAGGCTGTGGGAACAATGGGCGTTGCTCATCCCTTCGTTGTATCCAAGATTGACAAGAAGGCAAATGTTGTTTTTGCAGAGATAGATGTGAATGAATTCTCTTCTGTTGAAAAAGCGGCAATTAACTATGTTGAGCCCGGCAAGTTCCCCGCAATCAATATAGACCTTTCCTTTGTGACAAACCGTTTTGCACCCATTGGGGAGGCTCTTAAGGAGGTTGACTCGCCTCTTGTGAAGAAGGTAAGCGTTGTGGATGTTTACGGTGAAGGAGATGACAAGTCCGTTACCGTAAGAATCAGCTTTGCTCATGATGAGAGAACTCTTACAAGAGAAGAGGTTAACGAGGTGATTGCTAAACTCACCGAAATCCTTGCCAAGAAGAATATTATTATCAAAGAGTGATAAAAAAGGAGCTTTTTTATGGAAAACAAATGTGTCTGGGAAAAATACGATCAGAAGCAGTTAAGAGAGCTTGAAAAGTTAAATGACGGTTACAGAGAATTCCTTTCTCAGGGAAAAACCGAGAGGGAGTGCACCGATCTTATAGTAAATGCCTGTGAAAAAGCAGGATATGTTGAGCTTCAGCAGCTTATTAAAGACAAGAAGCAGTTGAAAGCCGGAGACAAGGTTTATGCCGTATATATGAACAAGACAGTTGCCATGTTCAATATCGGTACACAGCCTTTTACAGACGGTCTCAATATTCTGGGTGCCCATATCGACAGCCCCAGAATGGACATCAAGCAGAATCCTCTCTATGAGGATGGGGGCTTTGCTTACCTTGATACTCATTATTACGGCGGTATCAAGAAGTATCAGTGGGTAACTTTGCCTCTTGCAATCCACGGTGTTATTATCAAAAAAGACGGTACCACCGTTGAGCTTAACATCGGAGAAAATGAGGACGATCCCGTATTTTTCGTATCGGATCTTCTTATTCACCTTGCCCAGGAGCAGATGGAGAAAAAGGCCGCAAAGGTTATAGAAGGTGAAGCTCTTGATCTTATCGTTGGAAACCGTCCCATCCTCTTTGGAAAGGATGAGGAAGGCAAAGAAGAGGATAAGGCAAAGGACCTTGTTAAAAAAGGTATCCTTCAGATTCTCAAGGATAATTACGATATGGAGGAAGAGGACTTTATCTCTGCGGAACTTGAAGTGGTTCCCGCAGGTAAAGCAAGAGAAGCGGGCTTTGACAGAAGCATGATTCTTTCCTACGGTCAGGACGACAGAGTGTGCGCTTACACATCCCTTATGGCAATGCTTGATACCAAAAAGGCTAAGAGAACCATTTGCTGTATCCTTGTGGATAAGGAGGAAATCGGTTCCGTGGGTGCAACGGGTATGCAGTCAAAGTTCTTTGAAAACACCCTTGCAAATGTGATGAATTTAAAGGGAGAGTATTCGGGACTTGATTTAAGGACCTGTCTTTCCAACAGCTGCCTCCTTTCCAGTGATGTGTCCAGCGGATTCGATCCCACTTACGCATCGAGTTTTGACAAGAAAAATGTGGCTTATCTCGGAAAGGGACTTGTGCTCAATAAGTTCACAGGCGCAAGAGGTAAATCCGGCTCCAACGATGCAAATGCAGAGTATATCGCATATCTCAGAAATATTTTTGACAAAAATAATGTGTCCTTCCAGACAGCTGAACTTGGAAAGGTTGACCTTGGTGGCGGCGGAACAATCGCTTATATCCTTGCCCTTTACGGCATGAATGTGATTGACAGCGGCGTTGCGGTTCTCAATATGCACGCTCCGTGGGAAGCTACCAGCAAGGCTGACGTATACGAGGCATACAGAGGCTACAAAGCCTTCGTTGAAGGGGAAGGCATCTGATGGATAAGTCATTGTTTTATTTTGATCTTCCCAAGGAACTTATCGCACAGGACCCCTTGGAGGACAGAACAGCTTCAAGACTCTTGGTACTTGATAAAGAGACGGGGGAAATAACCCATTCTCATTTTTCACAGATTATAGATTATTTAAATGAGAATGATTGCCTTGTACTCAATGATACAAAGGTTATTCCCGCAAGACTTTACGGAACCAAAAAGGATACGGGAGCGGGGATTGAGATACTTCTCTTAAAGAGAAGGAAAAACGATATCTGGGAATGTCTTGTGAAGCCCGGTAAAAAATGTAAACCGGGAACGGAAGTTGTGTTCGGGAACGGGGAACTTACGGGAAAGATTCTTGAGACAGTTGAGGAAGGCAACCGCCTTATCGCATTCAGCTATTCGGGAATTTTTGAAGAGGTTTTGGACAGGCTTGGAGAAATGCCTTTGCCACCCTATATCACTCATAAACTTGAGGATAAGAGCAGATATCAGACTGTATATGCCAAGTATGAAGGCTCCGCGGCGGCGCCTACGGCAGGTCTTCATTTTACCAAAGAGCTTCTTGAAAAGGTTAAACAAAAGGGAATAAGGCTTGCGTATGTCACCCTTCATGTGGGTCTCGGCACCTTCAGACCCGTAAAGGAAGACAATATTCTGGATCATCATATGCATTCGGAATTTTACTGCGTTTCAAAGGAAGCCGCGGATATTATAAACGATACCAAGAAAAAGGGCGGAAGAGTTATCTGCGTGGGAACCACAAGCTGCAGAACTGTGGAGAGTGCGGCCGATGAAAACGGATTTGTAGAGGCTAAAAGCCAAGACACGGAAATCTTTATCTATCCCGGATATAAATTTAAGGTTCTTGACTGCCTTATTACCAATTTTCATTTGCCCGAGTCAACACTTCTTATGCTTGTAAGTGCTTTAGCAACAAGAGAGAATGTGCTTAATGCATACGAGGAAGCGGTTAAGGAAAGATACAGATTTTTCTCATTCGGGGACGCGATGTTTATTCGATAATTATTCCCAACGTATTAACGTCTTGAAGGAAAGGTTTATAAATGGTATAGTAGTCCACGGAGAGTTCTTTATTTGTCCCAATTTCGAAAAGGTTTTGGAAGGGAGTACCTATGATCGAGAGAAGAAAAAGCAAGAGAACACGTATGGAATCCCATCTGGTGGTTAAGCGTCTTGACAACGGCAAAAACGATATTGCTGCTATAGAAGTTCAGGATGTTTCGAGAACAGGTGTGGGATTTGTGTGCAAAGATGTACTTCAGATCGGTTCTGTGTACGAATCTTTCCTCACCATATGGACAAAGGAAGTGCTTCATGCTTTCATTCAGATCGTTCGTATCGAAATGCTTAATGACGGATATGTGTACGGCGCCGTATTTATCGGAATGCCTGAGATGGAGCAGAGCAGAATAAGCATTTATCAGACGGTAGAGGAATCCAAGAAGACCAAGAAAACCAAAAACAACATGGATGACATAAGAGCGAAAGCTCCCAGAGATATAATGTAATACAGAAATTGCATTATGCAGAAAATGCGATTCACAGAAACTGTTATATTCATTACATACAATAATGATTGAAAAAAGAGACCATGGCGGTCTCTTTTTTTTTGTGCAGAGCACTTAGCGAGGTACTGTCGAGCATAGTGCGAGCCATGCAAAACACTTGGCGAGGTACTTACGAGCATAGTGATGTTTGCAGTGCAGAGTTGTTGAAAGTTATATATCCGGGGTATTATAACCGGATTGGATGTGAAATCAACATAAGACAAAAGATTAGTATACGGTTGATGGTACATATTTAGTCAATAGAAGGGAGTTTGGGGATTGAGTGCGGATATTTTTGAATTTTCAATATATTTGTTGTGAATATTTGGAATTATTTCAAAAAACAACAACAATTACTTGAAAATCAATGAAATATTTAGTAAAATACATTCATGGGGACAGACAGGAAAATTTGATATTCCCAAATATAAAACGGCGGAGGAATATGTATGAAAGTCTACACAACCGACAAGATCAGAAATGTGGTTTTACTGGGCCACGGCGGCTCAGGTAAAACAAGCCTTTGTGAAGCGATGGCGTACCTTTCCGGTATCACATCCAGAATGGGCAAAGTTGATGACGGTAACACCTTAAGCGATTTCAGCAAGGAAGAGCAGAAACGTAAGTTCTCCATCAACACAAGCGTGATTCCCATTGAGTGGGAAGACCACAAGATCAACATTATAGACACTCCGGGTTTCTTCGATTTCGTCGGAGAAGTTGAGGAGGCAGTAAGTGCAGCGGGAGCTGCGGTAATAGTCGTAAACGGCAAGGCGGGTATAGAAGTCGGTACCGTCAAAGCCTGGGAACTGTGTGAGAAATACAAAATCCCCCGCATAATATATGTTTCCAATATGGACGTTGACAATGCATCTTTCAGACAGGTTGTGGAAGATATGACCGAGATGTTCGGAAAGAAGTTGGCTCCTTTCCATCTTCCCATCAGAGAGAATGAGAAATTTGTCGGTTATGTAAATGTTATTACCCAAACCGCCAACAGGTGGCAGGGCAAGGAAGTTGTTCCCTGTGATGTTCCCGATTATAGTATGAATAACCTTTCAATATGCCGTGAAACCCTTCTTGAAGCGGTGGCTGAGACAAGCGAAGAGTTTATGGAAAGATACTTTGAAGAGGGAGCAGATGCTTTCTCTGAGGCCGAAATCAGAGCGGCGTTGAGAACCAGTACCTGCGACAGCAGCATTTTCCCCATGACCATGGGTTCCAATGCATTATGTCAGGGTATTTATACTCTTTTGGATGATATTATCAAGTACTTCCCCGGACCTCAGAACAGAGTGGTTGCAGGTGTTAATACCAAGACCAATGATATTTTCCAGGCAGATTATGATTTCGCCAAATCCAAATCCGCAATTATCTGGAAGACCATCGTAGATCCCTTCATCGGAAAATATTCACTTATCAAGGTTAACTCCGGAGTGCTTAAAGCCGATGATACATTATACAACGTTGATAAGGATATCGAGGAAAAGATCGGTAAGCTTTATGTTTTGAGAGGTAATAAACCCATTGAGGTTCCCGAGCTTCATGCCGGCGACATCGGTGCTTTGGCTAAACTTACAGGTGCAAGAACAGGCAACAGCCTTTCTACCAAAGCTACTCCCATCAAGTATGGAATGATCGATATCTCGAAACCTTATACCTACATGAGATATAAGCCCAAGAACAAAGAAGATGTGGATAAACTTTCACAGGCACTTCAGAAGCTTTCTCATGAGGATCTTACTATCCGAAGTGTTAACGATTCGGAGAACCAGCAGATGCTTCTCTACGGAATGGGAGATCAGCACCTGGATATTATAGTAAGCAGACTTTTCAATGAATATAAAGTTGATGTGGAGCTTAAGACCCCCAAGGTTGCTTACAAGGAGACATTGAAGGGCAGTTCCGATGTGGAATACAAATACAAGAAGCAGACCGGCGGTCACGGACAGTATGGTCACGTTAAGATGAGATTTTCCGCATCAGGCAATCTGGATGAACCTTACGAGTTTGAACAGGAAGTTGTGGGCGGAGCCGTTCCCAAGAATTTCTTCCCCGCAGTTGAAAAAGGATTGCAGGAATCCGTATTAAAAGGACCTTTGGCCGCATATCCCGTTGTGGGTGTTAAGGCAGTTCTCTACGACGGTTCTTATCATCCCGTGGATTCCTCCGAGATGGCATTTAAAATGGCCACCATTCAGGCATTTAAGAAGGGATTTTTGGAGGCTAAGCCTATTCTGTTAGAGCCCATTGTATCTCTGAAGGTTACGGTTCCCGATTCCTATACCGGTGATGTTATGGGAGACCTTAACAAGAGAAGAGGAAGAGTTCTCGGAATGAATCCTCTTATGGGAGGCAAACAGATTATAGAAGCTGATGTTCCCATGAGCGAGCTCTTCGGTTATTGCACCGATTTGAGAAGTATGACAGGTGGCCGTGGAGAATACAGTTACGAATTTTCACGTTACGAGCAGTGTCCTTCGGACGTTCAGGAAAAAGAAGTGGCTTTGAGGGCAAGCAAGGTTGCCGAGAATAAAACAGACGATTAAATCTTTTAGAAAGGTCGGTGAAGATAATGAAAATAGAAGAGATTCGTGATATTTCAAACCTTCAGAGCATTCTTGATGACTGGGCACAGTGTACAGGTCTCTGCGCAGCTGTTATGGAATCCGAGGTTAAGAGTATCTGCTCATCCTCCAATTATGTGGATTACAGGGTTAAAAAAGAGTTTTCCAAGAATATCACTCTTGATGACGGAAGTGAGATATGTAAGCTTGTATGCGGGCTTGTGGACAATCCCGATGATGAAAGCGGGTTCGCGTGTGAACTTTCGGACGATCAGAAGAAAGCGGCATACAGACTTTTACAGGAGTCTGTTACCGTAACACTTCGATATTCCGGATTTATCAAGAACAATGACAATTCTGCCGAAGAATTGAAGACCAATATTGAAGATGCAAAAGCCGATATTGAGATAGTGTCCGAGAATACCAAGAAGATCGCGGCGTTCTCAGGAAAGCAAAGGATCCTTGCTCTTAACGCTTCTATAGAAGCAGCGAGAGTAGGTGAGGCAGGAAAAGGTTTTGCGGTTGTTGCCACTGAGGTGCAAAAGCTTGCCCTTGGTATGGATGCAGCAAGTACCGAGATAACCAATTCACTGCAGAAGCTTGTGGATACTATCCAGAAAATATCCCAAAACAGCGATTAACTGTTTTTCTTATCATTTTTATCCTTTTGGTGAGAGCCGCTTGATTAATTCGGGCGGCTCTCACTATATATTGACAAAGCACTTGCATATATTTCTATATATAGTAAAATGATATTGTCATTATTGTTTGAATTCGGAGAATATTCTAAAAATGA
>JAILPU010000073.1 GCA_024699395.1 Lachnospiraceae bacterium
ACTTAAGAAGGTTATTGAAGACAGGGTTAAGGAACATATTCCGGTAAAGAAAAGCAATAAAGGAAATACAAAATAATGCTGTTAACCGAAGTATCATATTTTGAAAAATTAATAGGAGATATCCCCGATAAGCTTATGGGAGCGGGAATAAAGATTCTTATAGCTCTTGTAATATTCATTATCGGCCGTTTTGTCATCAGATTTATCGCCAAATTTATGGAAAAATCCATGACGAAATTTAAGGTGGAGACAGGGGCAATGCAGTTTGCCGTATCCCTTGTGAAGGTGATGCTTTTTGTGGTAATGACCGTATGCCTTGCCATTTACCTGGGAGTAGATACCGCCAGTATGGTGGCACTTTTGGGTTCCGCAGGTGTTGCCATCGGTCTTGCGCTTCAGGGGTCACTTGCCAATCTTGCGGGTGGTATGCTTATCCTCTTTGTGAAACCTTTTAAGGTGGGGGATTATATTATAGAAAAATCCACCAATACCGAAGGAACGGTTAAGGAGATACAGCTTTTTTACACAAAGCTTGTCACTGCCGACAACAGGAGAGTGGTTCTTCCCAACGGAAATCTCTCCAACAATACCGTTATCAATGTTACCGGGGAAAAATTCAGAAGAATGGATCTTAGTTTGGGAATAAGCTATTCTTCGGATATAAGAACAGCAAAGGATGTAATGACAGAGGCGGTAAAAAAACAGAAATACCTTGCCAAGGATAAAGATGTGGTGGTTTTTGTGGATGAACTTGGGGATTCAGCTATTAAGCTTACCGTGCGTTTCTATGTGGAAACAAGAAAGTTCTGGGATGTGAGATATTACGTTTTGGAGGACATCAAAACAGCCCTCGACGAAAACGGAATCGTAATACCTTTCCCGCAGCTGGATGTTAGGGTGAAGGATTGATTTCTCGCTAAGTGCTCCGTTTAAGATAGAATGCCGTTTACGGCATTCTAAACGTCTCGCGCGGCCTAAGTATGCAACAGTTTCATTACGCGCGAGTGCGCATCCGTAGCGGAGCGTTTTTAATTGCAGAGGAAGTTGCAGAGCAAATTTCTCTGCAATTAAAAAACCGGCATTAAGCCGGTTTTTTCAAGCTGAAAATGGGACTCGAACCCACGACCCCTTCATTACGAGTGAAGTGCTCTACCAACTGAGCTATTTCAGCATGTGCCTGTTTCACATCACACAAAAAATATTATACGGACATGAAAATAAATTTGCAACTGTTTTTACAAATTTACTTGTGTTGTTTTTTTATAGAGTTTATAATGGCACTATATGCATTTTGAAAAGAGGATTTACAGATGGCACAGCTTTGGGGCGGAAGATTTCAAAAAGAAACGGATAAGGCCGTTTATGATTTTAATGCTTCCATAAGATTTGATAAGAAAATGATAGAGCAGGATATTAAGGGTAGTCTTGCTCATTCAAAGATGCTTGAAAAGCAGGGTATAATCAGTTTGGAGGATTATAAGGCCATAAAGAGCGGCCTTGAGAAAATCCTTGATGATGTTAAAAACAATGCCCTTGAGATTACCGATGAATATGAGGATGTCCACAGCTTTGTGGAGGCCAATCTTATAAAGATTGCTTCCGATGCGGGAAAGAGACTTCACACAGGAAGAAGCCGTAACGATCAGGTGGCTCTTGATATGAGACTTTACACCAGAGATAAGCTGGTGCAGACGGATGAGGCACTTTTTCATCTTTTAAATGTAATTATAAAGATAATGGAAGAGAATCTTAACACTTATATGCCGGGATTCACCCATCTTCAGAAAGCACAGCCCACTACTTTGGCTCATCATTTCGGAGCCTATTTTGAAATGTTTAAGAGGGACAGACAGAGACTTTCCGATATATATGAGAGAATGAATTACTGTCCTTTGGGAGCCGGCGCATTGTGCGGAACCACTTATCCTCTCGACAGGGATTATGTGGCCGAGCTTCTGGAGTTTAAGGGACCTACCCTTAACAGTATGGATTCCGTATCCGACAGAGATTATGTTATAGAGTTTTTAAATGCCCTTTCCATTATTATGATGCATTTAAGCAGATTCTGCGAGGAGATTATTCTTTGGAATTCCAACGAATATCGTTTTATCGAGATAGATGATGCTTTTTCAACGGGAAGCTCCATTATGCCTCAGAAAAAGAATCCCGATATCGCCGAACTTGTAAGGGGTAAGACAGGCAGAGTGTACGGAGCTCTTATGTCACTTCTTACCACAATGAAAGGTATACCTCTTGCCTACAATAAGGATATGCAGGAAGATAAAGAGATGGCATTTGATGCTTACGATACGGTTATTTCCTGTATAACATTGTTCGGGGGAATGCTTGAAACCCTTACCTACAACAAAGAGCGCATGGCACAAAGCGCCATGATGGGCTTTACCAATGCCACGGATTGCGCCGATTATCTTGTTTACAAGGGAATGCCCTTCAGAGATGCCCATACTGTTATAGGTAAGATTGTATTATACTGTATTGACAAAAACTGTTCCATTGATATGCTTAAACTTGATGAATTAAAGGGATTCAGCGATATGTTTGAAGATGACATTTATGATGCCATATCCCTTGAGACCTGTGTGGAAAAGAGACTTACCGTGGGAGCGCCGGGAAGCGAAGCCATGAAGAAGGTTATAGAAATCAACAAAGAGTATCTTGAAGACAATAAAATTAAAGAAATTTTTTAATAAAAGAGGAGATTTATTATGAGCGACAAGTTAAAAGTAGGAATTCTCGGCGGTACGGGAATGGTAGGACAGAGATTCATCTCATTACTTGAGAATCATCCCTGGTTTGAAGTTACAACTATTGCGGCAAGTCCCCGTTCAAAGGGTAAGACTTATGAAGAGGCAGTGGGAGACAGATGGAAAATGACCACACCCATGCCCGAGAGAGTTAAAAATATTGTAGTTATGGACGTTAACGAGGTTGAGGCTGTGTCTTCACAGGTTGATTTCGTATTCAGTGCGGTTGATATGACCAAGGACGAGATCAAAGCCATCGAGGAAAAGTATGCAAAGACAGAGACTCCCGTTGTATCCAACAACAGTGCTCACAGATGGACACCCGATGTTCCCATGGTTGTGCCTGAAATAAACCCCGACCATATGAAGGTTATAGATTTCCAGAAGAAGCGTCTTGGAACCACAAGAGGTTTTATCGCTGTTAAGCCCAACTGCTCAATTCAGTCATATGCTCCAGTGCTTACCGCATGGAAAGAGTTTGAGCCCTACGAGGTTGTAGCTACAACATATCAGGCAATTTCAGGTGCCGGCAAGACATTTAAGGACTGGCCCGAGATGGTAGGAAATATTATTCCCTACATCGGCGGTGAGGAAGAAAAGAGTGAGAAGGAGCCCCTTAGAATTTGGGGTAAAATCGAAGACGGCGTTATTAAGCCTGCGGAGAGTCCCGTAATCACCTGCCAGTGTATCAGAGTTCCCGTTTTGAACGGACATACAGCAGCTGTATTTGTAAAATTCAAAAAGAAACCCACCAAGGAAGAACTTATCGACAGACTTGTGAAGTTCTCAGGAAAGCCTCAGGAGCTTGGACTTCCCAGTGCTCCCAAGCAGTTCATCCAGTACATTACAGA
>JAILPU010000118.1 GCA_024699395.1 Lachnospiraceae bacterium
TGAAGAACTTGCTCCGTAAATAATAAGTTTCATAACGATCCTCCTCAATAATAAATACTTGTCTTGAGATCCTCGTAAAATTGTTTTCCTTCAAAAAATCCGGTGTCTTTTATGTAGATTCCTTTTTCGCAGGGAACAGAATCATAAACGTCAGTGTACATGCGTACCGTTCCCACATATACATAATCATCCATAGCATAACCGTCAAGCCATCCGTCTACAAAGCCCACATTACCTAATCCGTAGGTGTTGATATAATCCATGAGATCATCATAAGTAAATTCCGGAAACTCGGGAGTGAATTCCGTTATGTTAACCATATTGAAACCGTACTCTCTTTGAGGAAGTTCTTTCTGGAGGTACGCAATGGTTCTTGTAAAATTCCTGCCAATGGGTAAAGTCACAGTGGGGTAATAATAATCATCCCTATCGTACTTATACTCTAAATCAAGGAATGCACATGAGAAAAAGGGAGTATCATTGCTGTCAAAGTTTTCCTGAAAATCCTGGGCGTACGCTTCAAATAACAGGCTTGTATCTGTAATGTGATCGCTGTTATTAAAGGTATCATAAAGTGTTATCTGTTGAGGCATCGGGCATTGTCCGGTAGAAAATGCGTAAAACCTCTTCATGTAACCCGGCTGCTTTGCAAGGGTTGTTATAAATTCATGCTGATCTCTTGTGTAATTGTATTCTCTGTAGTAGGTCCTTCCGCTTTTGGTATGTATTGCAAGACGCATTGTCACATAGTAGGAAGGATATTGTTCGTCGTTTTTGATAACCGTCTTTTTGTGAACAAGCCCATCGATAATTCCGGGGTCGGTTATGGTTACACCTTTTTTGATCATTACATCGTCCGATACTGGTGTATAGCGTAACTTCCCGTCAGGAGATATTTCCATATAGGAGCTGTCATCCGAGAGGGTTGAGGTTACGATCACTACCTTGTCGATATTTTTCGCAACATAATTGTCATATCCGAATAAATCCTTGTTGAAACAAATAAGGATAAACAGGGACAGGACAACTGTTACAGGGAAGATAACAGGCTGTTTAAAGAAAAACCTGTGACTTGATTCAAATATTATATTCATCAGGCCGATGCACAAAATTATTGCGATGGTGAGAGCGAATGCCGACCATAATATTTTGTCGTGAACCAGGGTGTGTATTACATGACCTACCACAAGGCCTGCGACGGTACCCAGTGAAATTTTGGAGATCGTCTTGTAAATTTTGTGGGAGGTTCCGCTTTCAGCAAGCTCTGAAGGACGTCTGTTGTAAAGATACAGGCTTAAAATAAATGTAAAAGCGGTTGCCGCAACATTTCCCAGAATCGTCAGGCAGGGTATCACATTACCGTTTACCATATATGAACAGTGTAAGAGAGGCCATGATAACGGTGACAGGAAGCTGAAGGACATGGGATCCAGGGAGTATTTCCAAAAGGTTGAAAACATATCGGCAGTAAAGGTGTTTATTACTATCCATACAATTCCGTAAAAGAATCCCAAAAACAAAGTATTGCATACCATGTTTAAAAGATTTCCGCTGAGCATACAGCCAAGGATTCCCACGTTAAAGGTCATCACAAACCAGATGAGCATAAACAATAACAACTGCAGTCCCATTAAGGCAATTGTGCCGAAGGCGTAGATGCCTCGTACCTTTAAATAAATAATGGAAAAGGTGAGGATGCAGGATATTACTCCCGGCAATGTCCAAATAAGCATTCCGCTTAAATAGTTGCCTAAGAAGAGGCGCTTTCTTGTTATTGCTGTCTGGTGGTAATAATCCACACTATTTTTGGAAAAAATATAGCGGTAAATGGCAAGAGCCGTTACAACTCCTCCGAATATGGTCACCAGAGCAAAGAAAACAGAAATGCGGTCTTTTATGTGATTAAATAACAGGTCTGCCAGAAGCTTTGGTCTGTTGAGCTGCTTGCTGTAATAATGGTTGTTGTTAAAATAAGAACAGAACATTAATAAATATGTGGGACCTGCTCCGAGATACAGGATGGTACTGAGAGCTATAAGCCATTTCTTTTGGGAGCATACCAGCTTTATATATTTATTTAGTGAGATTTTCGAAGTCATATCCTAACACCTCCGTTTCACTTATGAATATTTCTTCGAGTGTAAGCGGCAGCAGTTCCCAGAAAATGGGGGTTATTGTGGCCATTACATTTGTTATTCGGTCTTTTTGACCTTTTAAGGTAATTGTTATCAGGCTTCCTCGCTGATGTCTTTGCATGATTGTGAAGTTGTTCTTTAACACCTCTTCATCTGCGGTATTGGAGAATACACACTGTAATTTGTACATTCCCAATTTCATTTCATCCAGATCTCTTGTGAAAAGAATTCCTCCCTCGTGGAGAAGTCCCACATGCTCACATACATCCTCAAGTTCTCTTAAGTTGTGGGATGCGATTATGGGAGTGAAGTCCCTTGAATCAACTTCCTTTACAAAGAGCTTTTTAACGGCCTGCCTTATTACCGGATCAAGTCCGTCGAAGGTCTCATCACACAGAAGGTATTTGGTATTGGCACAGATTCCGAAGGCTATGGAAAGCTGTTTTTTCATTCCCTTTGAGAAGGTGCTTATCTTTCTGGTTTCCTCAAGCTTCAATATATTCATGAACTCATGGAATCTTTCGATATCGAAGTCGGGATAAAAGGTTTTATAGTTGACAAGCATTTCTTTGGGAGTGGAACCCGGCAGAAAATACTGATCGTCCGATACATAAAAAATCTTTGCTTTTGCCGAAGGATTTTCATATACCGGTTCTTGGTCCACCGTGATGGTGCCTGCATCCGGTTTATAAACTCCTGCGATGCATCTTAAAAGAGTACTTTTTCCGGCACCGTTTGTTCCTATCAGTCCGAATACATGTCCGTCTTCAATTTTTGCATTTATATTTTTCAGGGCGTTTATTTCCCCGAATGATTTACTTATTCCGTTTATTTCTATCATGTTTTTCTCCGTTTAGGATGTCTGTTTTTCCTCATATACTTCCTTTATAAGTTTCTTTACATCGTCATATGTGAGCCCGCAGTTTTTGGCATTTATGCATGCCTGCCGGAGCGTTGCAATGTTTTCTTTGGTGGCCTGGTTCTTCCAGTCGTTAACTTCCGACACGAAATTTCCTTTTCCCACCACCGAATAAAGATATCCGTTTTGCTCCAGCTGCGAATATGCTCTTTGAACGGTATTGGCATTAACCGATAAATCAATTGCCAGCTGTCTTACGCTTGGCATTTTTGTGTTGGGGGATAGAACACCCTTGATTATAAGTTGCGCAAGCTTGTCGGTGACTTGCTCGTATATTGGTCGTTTATCACGATAATCTATTATGATCATGGGTACCTCCTTCCCTGAATTGTTTCAAGTGTACTACGAAGATTAATACACTCGATAAACTTAGGATAATCCATTCAGTTCGGTTTGTCAACCCCCTTGGGGGAATTGATTTCGGCCCTACAAGAAATTGGTTTCCCAAGAGATAATTCCGGTTCGTACATACTGAATCACGTTGGACTTCAATGTGTGATAGCCCTCCGGTTTAAGCCTGAAATCTGCTTCGGCAAAAGAATCGGAATGGGTTGGAAAAACTCGTGTCAACTTGTT
>JAILPU010000177.1 GCA_024699395.1 Lachnospiraceae bacterium
ACACAATTATTTACCCTTTAAGTAATGTAAGGGGCGTTATAGATCCGGATATGATCTATAAGACCCCTTATGATATTTGTGAGAAAAATTAGATTACTCTGCTTCCTTTGTAAGTACCAGAGTAATCTAATTTTTCTCACAAATATCATAAGGGGTCTTATAGATCATATCCGGATCTATAACGCCCCTTACATTACTTAAAGGGTAAATAATTGTGTTTTTGCCCACAATGCATCCGGGATTGAGAACAGAGTTACAGCCAACCTCACAGTGATCCCCGAGAATTGCACCAAACTTGATAAGACCGGTATCTAAGTCTGTTTTTTCAAGATGGACTTTAATGACACTTCTGTCACTTTTGAGATTGCTTGTTACGGCACCGGCACCCAGATGAGCACCGTATCCTAAGATTGAGTCGCCAACATAGTTAAAGTGGGGAACCTGAACCTTATCAAAGAGGATTGCGTTTTTAACTTCTGTAGAATTACCTATGACACAGTTGGAACCGATAATGGCATTTCCGCGGATAAAGGCCCCGGGGCGCACCTCGGTATTGTGCCCTATGATGCAGGGACCGTAAATCTGTGTATTGGGGAAAATTCCGGCATCCTTTGCGATGTAGATATCGTCCCCAAGATCATTATATTCATCAGAAGAAAGAGTGCTGGTGAGTATATCGATGATATCTCCTATGTGGGGAATAACTTCCCAGGGATATTGATATCCGGCAAGATATTTCCATGCAAGTGTTTTGTCTTCGCAGAAGAGATCAGTGATAAATATACTCATAGGCGTACCTCCTTTTCGTACAATTATAACGCAAAACCGTCATAAATGCTATTATATTTTGATTTTAACGAAACTTTTAGCGAAATTTTTAGAATATATAATATAAAATTCATGATTAAGAGCGGGTTATGGAGTAAATGTGGATTATGAAACAAGGGGAGTTACAGAAATCAGATTATGTAGCAAGAGCATTAAAGAGTTGTTTGTATAGACTGTACCCATATATGTGAACAGCTGAAATTAAGCAGTATCTTACTGTAAATCGGGTAATGGGAATTAAAATACAGCTGACAGCAGAGCCGTATAATGGGAATAAAAAATACAGCTGACAGCAGAGCCGGATAATGGGAATAAAATAGCAGCTTACTGCAGCGTTTAACAGTTTAAGTGAAAAAATCAATTTATTGTATAATTGGGATTGAAGACGAAGTGTCGGGAAAGGCTTTTTTATGAAGAAGATATATGTAATTATAATGACAATGATTATGGCAGCTTTATTGCTTGCTTCCTGCGGTAAAAAGAGTGATTCGGGTGCCTTAAATGAAACGGATACGACAATGAGTTCATCCGATAGTGTTAACGTTGGAGAAAACAGCGGAGCAGACGGCAAAGATAAGAATTTAAAAGAATCGGCTGAAGAGGGACTTGATAATGAGAACAAGACAGATGAAGCCCTCGGTATGTCTGACGAAGCGGGTAGTGCGAGTGACCTTCCCGATGGCGATGGAAAAGAGAATAAAGAGAGCTTTGGAGAGGCCGATTCAGATATAGAACAGGGCGATGCGGAAAATGCCGGGATAAATGACGACGATAAGACGCAGAGCACCGATAAAAAGAAGAACGCTGACAACACAAAGAATTCCGACAAGTCAAAAGACAAGGATAGCGCAAAGAGCGCTGACAAGTCAAAAGATAAGGACGGCGCAAAGAGCGCCGATAAGTCAAAAGGAACAGACAAAACAAAAAGTTCTGAAGGTGATAATAAAGAAGCATCTAAGACTGAAGACCAAAACGGACAGGAAGCTTCTGTAGCAGAAAGCAATTCTGCAGATACTGCGCCCATGCCGGAACCGGTGGTGATTCCCGCAGGCAGCAGGGTGGTATGTATAGATCCCGGCCATCAATCCAAACAAAATAAGGACACGGAACCCTTGGGACCCGGTTCAAGCGAAATGAAAAAGAAAGTGTCCTCGGGAACCACAGGGCGTTTTACAGGGGTTACGGAATATGAGCTTAACCTTGCAGTTTCTTTAAAATTAAGAGATATTCTTACCGCCAGGGGCTACACCGTAATAATGACAAGGGAAACAAACGATGTAAACATAAGCAATGCGGAACGTGCGCAGATAGCTAATGAGAACAGCGCAGCCTGCTTTGTAAGAATTCATGCCAACGGTTCCGAGAATGAGAACAAGAGCGGAGCCATGACCATATGCATGACCAAAAACAATCCTTTTAACGCAAGTTTGTATGATGACAGTTACAAATTATCTTCCTGCATTCTTGACAGCGTAGTTGCCGCCACAGGCTGTGTAAAGGAAAAAGTCTGGGCAACGGATACCATGAGCGGCATAAACTGGAGCCTTGTTCCCGTAACCATAGTGGAAATGGGCTATATGACCAACAAAGCGGAAGATGAGCTTATGGCAACGGATGATTACCGCGAAAAGCTGGCAACAGGCATTGCAGACGGTATAGATTCATATTTTGCAGGTCGTTAAAAATGAATGATTCTATCTTAAAAACAATAAAAAAATGAAGTAAATAGTGATTTCAATTACAAATTCATTGCTGGAAAAGTATGCAGATAACAAATCCTGCCGGATAGCCGGGAAAGAGCTGGCCGGTGGGATTTGTTTTATTGGGGAAAATGCTCCGTTTTGAGAAGCCTACAAGCACGATAAAAAATGTTAAATTTTTATCAGAAAATGATTGACAAAAAAATATCAACGATGTAGAATAACAATGGCTGATAAAAAATTAACAATATTGATTCAACAAGGAGGACAAATAAATGGCTAAAACAGCAATAATAACCGGCGGTTCAAGAGGTATTGGAGAAGCAATGGCTCTGAAATTGGGAGAGCTTGGATATAATGTGGTAATCAATTACAGAAGTGAATCCTCAAAGGTGCTTTCAGACAATCTCGCAGAAAAGATTGCCAAAGAATACAAGGTGGAAACTCTTGTTGTAAAGGCAGATGTAAGTAAGTATGAGGATTGTGAGGCACTTGTAAATAAAACCGTTGAAAAGTTCGGCGACAAGATTTCCGTACTTGTTAATAACGCAGGAATCACAAACAACTGCAACTGGATCGACATTACAAAGGAGCAGTATGAAAACGTTATCAATACAAACCTTATGAGTTTCCTTCACATGACTCATCTGGTGCTTCCCTACATGATCAATCACTCAAGCAAGGAGGACCAGTGCAATATAGTTAACACATCTTCTGTTGGAGGACTTACGGGAGTTATCAATCAGGCTGATTATTGCGCATCCAAGTCCGGTATCATCGGACTTACCAGAGCACTTGCACTTGAATTTGCTTCCCGTGGTGTACGCGTAAACGCAATTGCTCCCGGAATGATAATGACCGATATGTTAAGGGGCGTAAACCAGGATGAGCTCAATGCTCTTGCAGCTACCATTCCCGAGGGATTTATCGGAGATGTATCTGATATAGCCGGTGCTTTGGGATACCTGCTCACAGCGCCTTACATGACAGGTCAGGTAATTTCACCCAATGGTGGATTTGTTCTTCAGTAAGCCGGGAGTATATCATGAATCGAGGGTGCGTAATTTCACCCAATGGAGGATTTGTTCTTCAGTAAAACGAAGAACAGCACGAATAGTTTTTAATAAAAAACGATAGATGTGCCATGAGTAAACGGAGTATTGTTTATATAATAAAAACGTCATAGGACGCCGGATTGCAGATACGCTACTCTGTGATTCGTACAAAAAATGGATGCTTTCCTGTATTTCACAAGAAGCATCCATTTTATTATGCGTCAGGCGATGTGGCGTTAGCATGTGCAAAGCGTGAATTTGGTCAGCGATGTGGGGTTAACGGGTGCAAAGCGTGATTTTGGTCAGAGATGTGCAGTTAACTGGTGAAAGCGTGAGTTTGGTAAGCGATGTGGGGTTAACGGGTGCAAAGCGTGAATTTGCTCACAGTTGCGCGGTTAACAGCTATAATGACTGAGTGTGCCGGGAGCTACATATGATTTCTTTACAGTTCAAGATATTTGGGTGTAAAATTGAAACTAGCCCACATTATTTTTTGAAAATACACTGCGATATCCAAACACTTTCAATAATTGAGTTCAGGATATCGGTTTTTCGATGATTTTTATGATAAACATAGAGGAAAAGGGGAGAAATGCATATGTGTAAAATGAGTAAAACAGGCAATAAAATAATGTCATTCGCATTGGCTTCTTTGATTATGCTAAGCGGAGTATATAATGAAAATCTGCCGGTCATTGCCCAAACTGTGACTGATGGGAATGCAATAATCACTGAAAATATTGCAACAAACAAAGAAAACGTGAATACTGTGGACAACGTTAATGCTATGGATAGCGAAGATGTTGTTGATAATGCAGAAACAGCGAATGGCGTTAAAAATGCAGATGTCATAAACAATGAAATCATAGAAGATAATACATATGGGATTAATGGCGTAAAAGCCCAAAATAGCATGAATATCGCAAGCGATGGTACTGCGGATGATGAGTATGAAGAGACCGGTGAGGTTGTGGCTCCCAGATATGCGGATGGCAATACTGCTCGCCCCACAGCAGCGCCTAATATAGAAAATGTGAGTATTAATGTAAGTGATATGGCTGCACCTGTTGCACCTCAATCAGCTTCAGACGAATGGAGCGGAAGCTATGTTGTTTTTGGTAAATATAATGGCTCAAATACTATTTATAAGGTTTTGGCGCCTTCAACTACAAAATACGGCGACACAACCATGCTTTTGGATTGCAAAGATATTCTTTTTACAAATGAGTTTTCCGAAAGCCTGAGCGACACATGGGAAAACTCAAGTTTGAGAGCATTGCTTAACAGCAATAATTTTATTTCGACTAATTTCAATTATTATGAAAAGAACGCCATCGCAGTTTCACATATGGAAGCTCATAATTTAAATTTTATTCCTTATGATGATCTTGATGAGGTACTTGAACAAAATGGGGATCTTACAGCTTATCCCGGAATGGTCACAGAGGGTATATATGGGGCTTACGCAAATGTCAGTCCGGTGTTAAATGACAGGATATTTTTGCTGGATGTTGAAGATGTGTCAAATTCGGCTTATGGTTACTATCTCCTTGAAGATAGTGAGTTTGAGTGCAGAAAAAAGAAAACCAGAAGTTACACAACTTATGCTAACTGGTGGCTGAGAGATGCACGTTCAAATGTAACATACGGGCATAGCGCAGTATTTTATTCCGGAGCTATTTCTCAAACAAATCCTATCAATACGTCATATACGATTTCACAAAACACATATAATATGGGAGTAAGCCCCGCATTAAACGTGGATCTTTCAAATGTTATTATGATAAACAAAAGAACCGGTACGTTTGGTCAACCCGGTTGTCAATACAGGCTTACACTTGTGGATGACAGAATGGTTCTCTCAATACCTGAGGGACAGAATGTTGTGAATAATGACGGAGTTATAACGGTTCCATATACACTTCCCTATATTGATGGAACAGTGAGAGCTACACAAATTTCAGTTATGGTTCTTAATAAGCCTTATGCAGACAGTAATTCCAACAACTCCGGTTTATTGTATTATGCCAAGGTTTACAGTGGTTCGGTACCTGAGTCCGGCAGCGTGACCTTTGTTTTGCCGGATAGTTTTGCTGATAAAACATGGGGGTCGGATTACTATATTTATCTTATGGCAGAAAATCGTGGCTATTCTACAGACAATTACCCCATTCCTGCAAGCTATCCTGTGAGAGTATTAAATCCTGCAGGAGAAAATGTAGAGCCATCGGCTTCTCCTTCGGGAGCACCTACGTCGTCTCCCACGGCAATACCGGATCCTGTTATTTCAACTGTTACGATTACAGGTATTCCTGTTCCGCAAATTGGTGATACGGGAACAGGACTTAACCTCACTATTCCTGAAAACAGCGGTTACAATTTGAATTACAATGTAAATGGAATTCAAAACTGGTTTGATGAGACGGCAGATGACTACAAGAATTATCATAATCCTTTTGTGGCAGGCCACAGGTATAGTTTTGAGGTGGGTTGTTATGCAAAAACAGGATATTCATTTGCAAGTAATCTGCAGATAAATCTTCCGGATATTGACTCTTCTGCTTATTCGGAAATTCGATTTTACGATGGTAAAATACATGTTTTATTTTATCCCTTGGAGGATACGACAGCGACAGCGACACCTACGTTAACGCCTACAGCGACACCGACCCATGTACCGACGGCAACGCCTACCCATGTACCTACAGCAACGCCCACGAATGTACCGACGGCAACGCCGACGCATGCGCCGACAGCGACACCGACCCATGTGCCAACGGCAACGCCTACCCATGCACCGACGGCAACGCCTACCCATGCACCGACGGCAACGCCGACCCATGTACCTACGCATGTGCCTACAGTGACACCTACGAATGTACCGACGGCAACACCTACGAATGTACCAACGCATCTGCCTACAGCGACACCTACGAATGTACCGACGGCAACGCCGACGCATGCGCCGACAGCAACACCTATGCAGGCACCGACAGCAACACCGACGAATGTGCCTACAGAAGCGCCAACACCGTTTGTGGTGATAATTCCAACAGCAACACCTACGCAGGCACCGACAGCGACACCGACGAATGCGCCTACAGAAGCGCCGACATCGTTTGTGGTGATAATTCCAACGGCAACGCCTACGAATGTATCGACG
>JAILPU010000197.1 GCA_024699395.1 Lachnospiraceae bacterium
CCTGTTTTAAGCTGATTTGCGCCGTTATCAACAGCCTCCGCACCGGTCTTAACGGTGCCTGCGCCTTCAGAGGCACGACCTATTCCTGCATTTAAAGATTCCATTCCGGTATCAAGTTCCGAAATACCGTTTTTCAGATCATTTGCACCGCTGTCCAGTTTTGCCGCGCCTTCATCAAGGGCTACTGCTCCGGCCGAAACCTTTCCCACTCCTTGGGTATAGGCGACAACCCCGTCATGAAGCTTTGTTGTACCGCTTGAAAAATCCTTCGTTCCGTCAGCAAGCGACTTTGCACCGTCCTCTAATTTTCCGGTTCCGTCCTCAAGTTCCTGCCCTGCATCGGCAAATTCTTTTACAGAGTCCTGAATCATAGTGGTATCAAAAGAATCTATACCGTCAAGGCCCAATGATTCTATAACATCCGAACTTATCATGGTTAAGATCATCCCGGATTCAAAATCTGAAGCATCGGCTTCTATGGTTACTCCAACGGGGATGTTAATCTTATCTTCTATCGTCTGAATCAAATCTTTGCTTTCTATTTTCTCTCCGTTCAGGCTTTCAATAAGTCCGGGGAACGCCATACCCACTACGATATTTCTCTTTCCGTCGGAAATTACTGTTCCGTTTGAAACCTTGATATTACTGAATTTATCTTCATCGAGCATCATACCGCTTACAACTGCAAAGGGGGTATATATAGTCTCCTCTTTATCATTTATCAATACGGTATTTTTGCAGTTGTTTTTGTAAGAGATATCTATCTCCACATGACCGTTTTTACCTGCGAGTTCATCTGCGGCTATAGGCTCACCGTTTAACTTATATGATATATTTACATCAACAGGAAGTGCCTTGTCGGTTGTTCCCTGATAATATATATCTTCACCCGTTGTCTCCCAAACGTAATTCCCATCCTCGTCAATCTTATAAGTTTCGTCACCCTTAACATTTGTTATATCTGTAAGGTCGGATGAGTCCACCAGCTGTGTGGTATTATCCACGTTCTTAAGCCAGTTGCTTACCACAACCGAATCAACAACACCATTGGGATTGGTCTTAACATATACTGTTTCCTGCTTTGCGGCGTTTGAAGAGCCGGCGTCAGCCATATGTTTTACAACCGCTTCCAGTTCCTGATCGTTGGGATTTTCATATATTTTATCGTTGAATTCATTTACTGTCATTGCTTCTGCGGTTTTCGAAGCATTCGGATTGAAACCTGTCATAGTTGCACACACAAGTGATGCGCACATTGTACAAGCCAATATTTTCTTGATTTTCATGATATCCATCTCCTTTTTCAATTACAAAACTCTTCTTGGTTTCCGGCGTAATATCTTATACCGCTTTCAGTTTTCTGTGATTTAACAGTCGGTGATGTTTATGAGTCCCGTTCACTGTTGTCATGCATATTAATCTGTCAAATATTAAAAGCATCGTGGGAAGCATGGTAAGTACTATAAACATACTGATCAATGCTCCTCTGGCCATGAGCGAACAAAGGGAGCCTATCATATCAATATTGCTTACAAGACCCACACCAAACGTTGCGGCAAAAAAACTTAATGCGCTGACCATTATAGATTTCATGCTTGATTTATGGGCGGTGAGCACTGCTGCCTTTTTATCAGCGCCGTTCTCACGCTCCTTCCTGTATCTTGTTGTCATGAGAATTGCATAATCCACTGTGGAACCAAGCTGTATAGTTCCTATTACAATCGACGCCACAAAGGGCAATGTGGTATTCGTATAAAAAGGAAGGCCCATGTTGATGAATATTGCAAGTTCAATAACCCCCACAAGTATAACGGGCAAGGATATTGACTTAAAAACAAAGATTATAATTAAGAATATTGCTCCGATGGAAACCATATTTACTCTGGCAAAATCCTTATCGGTAATCTCTATAAGATCTTTGGTGCAAGGCGCTTCGCCCACAAGCATTGCCTTAGAGTCATAGGATTTTATTATCCTGTTCAGTTCATCGCACTGACGGTTCACCTCATCACTTGCAACCTTATATTCGCTCATCACAAGCATCAGTTTGTATTCTTTGCTCTCAAGCCTTTCTTTTATCTCGTCGGGAATCATTTCTGTAGGGATATTGGGTCCCAGAATCGCATCAAGACCAAGCACATCCTTTACGCCGCTTTGAGATTTTATATCGGATATCATCTTCTGACTCTCCCCCATGGGAAGATTGGCATCATAAAGAATCATATGTGTACTGTTCATATTAAACAGTTCATTCTGTTTTGCATTCGCCCTGATGCTGGGTAGTGACTCGGGCAATGTGGAATCCAGATTGTAGTAAACCGATGTATTCATATATCCAAATACCGAGGGTATAAGAAATACCACAAAAAGAATCGCAAACAGCCATGTATGTTTTACCACAAACTCCGACACCTTCGGCATATCGGGAAGTAACGGTTTATGCTTGGTCTTCTGTATCCCTTTGTCAAACAATAAAAGCATGGAAGGAAGTATTGTTATACATGATATAACTCCGATAAATACACCCTTTGCCATAACGATCCCAAGATCAAATCCCAGGGTAAAGCTCATAAAACAAAGTGCCACAAAGCCTGCTATAGTCGTTATGGAACTCCCCACAACAGAGCTGATGGTGTTGCCAATCGCCTGAGCCATTGCACCTTCTCTGTCCCCCGGCATACTCTCAAGATTCTCTTCATAGCTGTGCCAGAGGAATATTGAGTAATCCATGGTGACCCCAAGCTGAAGCACTGCTGTAAGTGCCTGTGTGATGTAACTTATCTTTCCAAGCACAATGTTGCTGCCCAGGTTGTACAGTATCGCCATTCCTATCCCCACAAGGAAAAATACCGGTGCAAGAAAAGAATCCATTGTAACACCCAAAACGATTATTGCAAGAATCACCGCAACAAGAACATATAGCGGCGTTTCCTTCTCAGAAAGGTTCTTGGTATCCGTGACAACTGCACTCATACCACTCAAAAAGCATTGTTCGGATGTTATTTTTCTTATCTCTTCTATGGCATTCATTGTTCCGTCAGCAGATGTGGTTTCATCAAATATCACTGCCATCATCGTTGCATCTTTACTGTTGAATGCATCATACACCTCATCCGGCAGCATGCTCATAGGTATTGAAAGATCTGCCAATGAGTCATACCATATAACATCTGCGACATGATCCACCTGTTCGACTTTGGCTTTTATCTCCGCCACATCCTTATCCTTCATTCCTTCTACTATAAGAAATGAGAAGGCTCCCGTGCCGAACTGATCCACAAGTATATCCTGTCCCACCATTGTCTCAATATCCTTCGGAAGATAATAAAGAATATCATAATTGACTTTTGTCATAAAATATCCTATTACCGAAGGAATCAGAAGGATCACCGATAATATAATTATCCCGATTCTGTGTTTAACTATCTTCTGTCCTAATCCGATCATACTATGCACCCTGCTTTCTGACTGATGATAATAATTTTTAGAAATGACCGTTGTTCATTTTTTTCTAATCACGTTATAGCAGATAAATGACTATTAGTCAATAATTTTTCTTTCGTTTATTGATTTTTTATATTTTTGATGTTTAAATAATAATATCCGCACCAAAAAGGCACGGATATTGTTGATAATCTCACACTATGGAGACTTTTAGTCATGGGCAAAGCCGAAGAAAACAAATTAAAGAAAAGAGAGTCCCTCTTAGATACCGCATTTAAGCTGTTCACCACAAAAGGGCTCCATAATACATCGATTTCCGATATTGTGGAACAGGCCGGGGTTGCCAAGGGAACATTTTATCTTTATTTCAAGGATAAATACGATATCAACAACAAGCTTGTGGCCCACAGAGCAACCAAGCTTTTTGATGATTCACTGGAAAAAATGCGTGCCTCCAATGCAGTGGGATACAGAGACAAGATTTTGTTCGTTATCAATGATATAATCGATGCGCTGAATAAGGACAAAGTTCTTTTGATGTTCATATCCAAGAATCTCGGCCTCGGCTTTTCAAGATATGCAATGGAAAGCTCCGCTGTAACAGAAAAGGCTCCCATAAAGGAAGCCTCTGAAAGTCTGTTGAAAGATATAGCAGGCGAGATCAAAAATCCCCGTCTTATGATGTATATGATAATAGAGCTGACAGGCTCCAGCATATACTCATCTATCCTCTACGATCAGCCTGTCAATATAGAAGAGCTGAAACCCTACCTCTATAAAGCAATAAACAGCATTATAGATGAATTTGCGGCTGAGTGATAGCAGTGTTCCCATCTTTTTTTCTATAGAAAAAATGTTATTGCGCTCATATTTCCTCCACATAATTCACCTGTTTTATTCGCTGTACAAATCGAAAATACTCATCTGATGATATTTCTCAGGGAATTCCTGCATGAATTTGAAGCACTCATCAGGTGTTGACATAATTTTGTTGTCCCTGCAGATTCTTTCCAAGGTTTTCTTTAGGTTACCTGCGTTTGGACTTGGCAACTCATAGGCATTTCCGTATTGCTTAATATACTTTGATTTTATCCCCGGAAAATATTTATCCAGGGCTTCATAAAAATATTCCCTGTCACCATCACGAAGTGTGAGTCCCATTCCAAAATCAATAACGCCCTTCACTCCGACTCTGGCACATTCATTAAGGATTGAAGTGATGTTTTCCTCAGTGTCGTTAATAAAAGGCAATATGGGTGTGAGCCACACAACAGTGGGAATTCCTTTTTCCTGCATCTTCTCAAGGACTTCAATACGGCGCTTTGTGTTGCACACATTTGGTTCCACTATCCCGCACAGCTCATCGTCAAAAGTAGTAAGCGTCATCTGAACCACGCATTTGGCTTTACGGTTAATCTCGGAAAGCAAATCAATATCTCTAAGTATGCGATCGGATTTGGTTTGAATTGCGACGCCGAAACCATTCTCTGATATAATCTCAAGGCATCTTCTTGTGAGCTTTAAATTTTCCTCACAATGCATATAGGGATCGGACATGGCGCCTGTTCCAATCATGCATTTTTTCCTTTTGGATCTCAGTGCCTTTTCAAGAAGTTCGGGGGCGTTCTGTTTCACCTCAATATCTTCAAAAGGATGGGTGAAGTGATAGCACTTACTCCTGCTGTCACAGTAAATGCATCCGTGAGTACAGCCTCTGTATATATTCATTCCCGTATAACCGCCGCTTACGGTCAGGATTCCCTTCGCATCCACAAAATGCATTTTTCATGCTCCTCTTATTTGTCGAACCCATTCATTAGCACATCTGCAAATTATTCTTAAACGTCTGCAAATTTAGGTATGTTCCTAAATATCCTTAATCTCAGTTGTATTCTCAGATATCCGCAAACTTAGATTCGAACTTAATTGTCCCCAATCTCAGCTATATTCTCAAAAAGGTGGACAAGTCTGTCCACCTTTTGTATTATTAGTTTTTTTCGATAAATACTGCCTTTAATTTTCCGGGCTCATCGCTTCCCCAAAGTGAGAAATCAAATTCGGGATTTGAAACGCACTCCACTGTTATAAAGTATTTCAGTGTGTCAGGTGTTGCGCTTTCATCCGATTCCACAGTCACATTGAATGTGTCTCCGTCCTCTTCCCATTCTTTTTTACAAATCATGGTTTCTGTGTTCTTCCCATCCCAGGGTACACTAATTGAAAATGAAACAGGAGACTCCTCATTCTCAAAGAAGTTAAGACTGCTTCCCATGTAATGTGACGGATAAAAAATTACATATGCATCCCCACTATCATATCTTAAACTGTGATACCAGATCGTATCACCTTCTTCTGCTGTGAAAGCTTCCTCTCCTCCCGCATTATAAAGAACATAATAGCCATCGGGAACTTCTTTGAAAACCGAATCATCCAAGAATATCCATGAACGACATTCCTCTGTCATATCTGCCAGGGATGCTCCCGGCAGGTAAACCAAAAACACATCCGCATCATCAAATCCATAGGGTTCCGAATAGATATACATCATATCATCTGCGATTTCCCGGGTGCCTACCTTATCCGCATCATCATTAATTAATTCAAGAAGTTTCATTGAATAAACATTCTTTTTATCAGTGGGCAGAGGATCGGAAAACTTTCCCGAAAAACTGCATATGTACAGCGTTCCATTGGGGTACCCTTCACCGGTATCCCCCATGTCGGAATCATGATATGTTCCGGCAAAAGAACCGTCTTCATTAATCTCTATATCGGTGCTCCACCCACCTGCACCGCTTGTAAATGTAAAATTGCGTGGCAAATCGGAGAATGTCAGTGTATCACTTTCTTCTGTAACTTCCTCTTCAGATGACGCCTCTTCATTATCAGGTGTTGCTTCTTCGGATGTTATTTCACTACTGTCATCAGTTTTGATTTCCTCCACAACGGCATCCGTCTCAGGTTCGGTTTTGGAGATATTCTGATTATCGGAACAGCCCGCCATTGTGGCAAGGCTTAAAGCCAATGTTGCAATGAGTAATTGTTTCTTTCCCTTAATTTTCATAATCTTTCTTACGCTTCCTTTTACTGCTGATATTGTCATTCCTTCAGGCAACATACGGTTTCTAAACTGTATATCCCTGCCAGACTCACACATATTACTCTCAATCAAGTTGAAAGTCAACATGAAGGTGACGCTATATTAAGCATGATCCTCAATCTATTCTTGACCCCCTTCTCTGTACGTATCAATCATTCTCAATCCAATTTGTTCAGTCATAATATAGTTCAAGCCTGCTCTTTAGTTCTTCTTTAAACAGTTCCACTACTTCACCGGGGCCGGCGATTTTAACATCGGAACCGATGGCAAAGATCCAGCCAAAAAACTGGTCGCTTAATGCAACATCCACATAAGCTTCCGACCAGCCTTTCTCGTCCGACTTTCTCACAGAAATATCCCTTCCGAACCTGTCAAGGAATACCCCCACCTTCTCATCTTTAAAGAGAAGTTTTATTTTCGTGGGTTCACCGCCGTACATGCCAAAACTCATCTTGGAATACTTTGCAAGATTAAGTTCCTTGAATTTATCACGTCCGATACGTTTATCCTTTAATATCCGGATGCTCTTAAGTTTATCAACGCGGAAATGTTTGATGCGTCCGGCCTCCTCATCGTATGCGATGAGATAATAATTCTCATCATCCCACGTAAGTGCCCAGGGGCTTACAACATATGGCTCACTTCTTCTGGGCTCCATCTTCTTATCGGTATTCCACTTCATATACTCAAAACTGATTTGCCTGTTTTCAGCAATGGCACGATGTACGTCATCAACAAAGTAATAAATGCTCTCATTCATGGTCTTTACTCTGCCCTGAACCACAACCTGTCTTTTAAGCTGCATAGCCTCATATTCACTGGCAAATCCGGTGAGCTTCTTTATCAGTTCATTCGATTTCTTTTCCGTAATAAACTTCGATGACTGTATGGCATCCACAAGAAGTTTCAACTCTGCGATTTCAAACTGTTTGCTGCCCACGTGATAATAAAAATGATTTCTGTCCTTCTCACCTATAACCTCAATACCCAGGACACTCAGCTGCTCAAGATCTGTATAAAGACTTTTCCTGTCGGCTGTCACATTATATTTCAAAAGTTCCTGTTGAATCTCAGGCATGGTAATCATATGCTCATCATCGGTTTTTTCGGTCATAATCTTCGCAAGATAATAGAGCTTTAACTTCTGGTTTGTTCCCTTTGGCATGTCGGCATCCTCCTAAAATCTGACAATAAGCCCAATAATCGATAGCAATCAGACACCTCCATTGTATCACACAATAAACCCGAATGGGTGATTTATTGTACAGTATAATTCATGCCGTTTCGACACCCTGCAGATTATATGTTGCGGATTGTATGAACCCGGGTTGTATGATTCAAACTGTAGGGTTCTGCA
>JAILPU010000203.1 GCA_024699395.1 Lachnospiraceae bacterium
TAGCCAATTGCCTTTTCTTCAATTCCTCATAATCATTGATAGATTTCATTTGAAAGAATGCATATTTGTCCTGCACGTATTCTTCAAACAATTCATCTCTTTTATAATCAATCTGTTGATTCAAGCAACGCAGATTAATCATAAAATCAAAAACATCATCACTTGTAATAATGCGGCTCTCCTTTGGTATTTCCCCTATACTCTTATAATCACAAAATCTCAAATAATTCTCATAGAAATTGGAGCGATTAAAAAACGTACCTCGCTCCAATCCAAGTTTTTCCGCAATAATATTCAGTGCTGTAGATTTACCGGAACCATTCCCGCCATAAAAAATTGTAATAGGTTCAAAATTTATTTCCCTAAGCTGATGCTTTGACAGGATGAAAAAAGGATACATAGTGTCATAACATCGTCTTTCAATCTCCCACCTGACGTTTTCCTCTTGTTCTCTTAATGTAAATTGAAAACTTTCTAAATACATGCGTAACTCCCATTTATTTCCTAATCTTCCTTAAGCTTGCATATTGCGCCTCTCGGTGTAATGAGCATAACATTTCCCTTGGCCTTTTTCTTTATAAGGTCGTACATCCTGCCGGCACTGTAACTCTCACCGATAACGGTGTGAGTGCTGTTGGCAACATATCCAATCTTACCGAGACCTTTAAGCTCTACGCGGATAGCCTCCTTGTCATACTCGTTGTCAGGCTCCTTAATAAGCTTAACCTTCATTCCCTTCTTAAGGAAATCGCTCCCATAATAATGATTCATTCCTGCTATCGTAAAAATAACTTCTTTCATATTCTGCTCCTTTCCGGCAACTGTAAGTGTCAGTTTTCATCAAAAACGCCAAAATTCATTTTCTTTTTCAATTTAATAGCCCTTTAAAAAACGCTTCAAAGAACTGTCTATAGTAATAATCCCAAAAAGGCTGTACCATAAAAACCCCAGACCAAAAAGCCGTCGAATTCGGCAAATTCGGCGAATCAGCAAATCAGCATATCAGCGAATCAGCATATCAGCGAATCAGCGAATCAGCATATCAGCGAATCAGCGAATCAACTTATTCGGCAAAACCACGATAAAATGAATTTAGCAATACAGAAAAACACGGCAAAACAAAAACACCTGCCCAAACCGAGCAGGTGCATAAGTACGGTCTTACAGACCTTTATTACTCATCCGATTTATCATATTTTTCTTTGCGTTTCTTTGTGGTCAGTTCTGCAAATTCAGCTCTGTCCAAAAGTTCTTTATCCGACCATTCTGCCGAAGAATTATATCCATGATCAAATTTGTTTATCTGGAAAAGGATATAATCCGAATCATCCTCAGCCACCAGTCCAAAATCCCAATTATAATCACAGGTATATAAGTAATCCAGCCACTTCCTGATCAAAGGCAGATTGTCTTCCATCTCACCGTCTTTATTTACCGGCTGATAGATCTTAATATCTATTTTATCATTGTATATGATATCCTCGGCAGTAACATCTTCATCTAAGTCTTCATCCAACGAAGATGCATCAATGATAATCGTGCCCTCAAGACCATGCTCTTCAAATTCCAAAAAAAGCACATCTTCCACTTCATGCAAATGAGAAACCGCCGAATAATTATCCCTTATAAGATTGGGTTCCTCCAAGTAAAATGCCGCAACAAGACTGTCATCACTCACGGGGCGAACTCTTGCATTTAAGACCATGGGCGCATCCTCGTGCCCATTCTTGTGCTTATATTTATAAAAAGATTTATCAATGACAAATTCCTCGCCGTATTTTTCTTCCAAATAGGAAAGGGCGAATTCAAGCATTTCATCCTCGGTATGCACATTTACATTTTTTACTTTTGTGTAACTCGAAGTTTTATCCGATACATACTCTGCCACATCTTCCGCGATATCCATAACTTTTGAGGGCTTGCTTTTTGAACAGCCGGTTATAAATGTGCAACAAAGTATTGCTATAATAAAAATCAATGTTTTTTTCATTTTGTCGAATCTCTTACCGTAATCACGCTAAAACCATGATATTTGTTGTGATGTATATTTCCCTATAATAAAATAGTACTTCTAAACCCTACCGTCATTTTACGATAGTGAAACGATCCTTATAAACTTTCAGGCGGATTTTGCCGTTAATGCCATATGGCCGTAAAGTTTCCTTAAGCTGATACATGATAAATCTGGGACCTTCTGACGTATGAATCAGTATCTTGCACGCCTGGGCAGCCTGTCCGTTTAAAACCATGTCATCGTCGACATAGCCGTATACCGTTCCTTCTGTCTCTTTTCCCATCAAACGCACACTAAAATAATAATAGAGATTTCTGAGAACGATAATTAATGCCACCACTCCTATAACAGCGAAGGGTATACATATGATTTTGGCGAACCCACCGAATTTATCTCCTGCCATGGAAAACGCAATGGGAAATATAAAGCCAAAGAATCCGAAACCAAAGGCAAATATTGCGGGAAATGCCAGATTCCAGAAATTAAGATGCGCCTCCTTACACTCAATCAAGGGATACTCCATATTGGCCGATGCCGTATCCAGCCCCGTCATTGTACCGCAATATTGACATATCTCAGAAGTAACGGGTGCTCCGCAATTGGGACATAAAATTTGTTTTTCTATCTGTTTATTAGCCATCGTGATGTACCTCCGTATTGAGCCTCTCAAATAAACAACAAAACCCATCATCGCCCATTCGTATCCTGTTTTACATAATACTAAAGCGACTGCATGTTATTATAACATTTTTGCAGTCGCTTCACCATCCAAATATTAGCTTAAATTGCAGTTACTTTCCTGTTATCAACGCGATAAACCGCATCCGCATTTTTTATTGTGTTGAGGCGATGGGCAATTACAAGTAATGTCTTACCCTTACACAACTCATCTATCGCTTCCTGAATATAGGATTCATTATCGGCATCCACACCGGAAGTAGCCTCATCAAGTATTATGATAGGAGAATCCTTGAGAATACATCTGGCTATGGATACCCTTTGGGCTTCTCCTCCCGATAAACTTGCTCCCCCCTCACCTATAACAGTATCTATACCGTAGGGCAATTTTTTCAAAAATTCATCGCACCTTGCTCTTTTTGCACATTCAAGGATTTCCTCTCTACTCGCATTGGGGCGCCCCATCCTTATATTGTTATATATACTGTCCTTGAACAGATATACCTTCTGGAACACCGCACTGATATTATCCATCAGATTTTCAAGAGGAACGTCTCTGATATCCACTCCTCTTATACAGATGCTTCCTTTCTTTATATCCCAAAATCTCGTAAGAAGGTTTGCAACAGTACTTTTTCCACCGCCTGACGGCCCTATAAGCGCAGTCATTGTGTTTTTATCTGCGCAAAAAGAAACATCCTGAAGGACTTCTTCACTTTCATATGCAAAGGAAACATTCTTAAATTCTATCTCCGGTACATTTAGAGCAGTTTGGGCCGGTATCCTTTTTTCATTGTTTTCCTTTAAGATTTCCCGGTTAAACAGCTCCTCTATCCTGTTTAAGCTGCTTTTCATTACGGCAAACCGCGTAACCTCCATGTATATTTCTTTTACGGGCTTAAAAATACCAAATGAAAAAATACATATTCCCAAGGCAGCAAACATTGGAATATTACCCTTCTCATAAAGCCATGCCCCAAGTGCCACAAGTGCAAAAACACCGGCAATATTTATGCACTCAACGATTCTCAGCCCCGGGGTTACTTCCTTCTCTAAGGCAATGCATTCATCCTTCATTTTGTCAAAAGCGCCATCCAGCTCCGCTTCTTTCCCATCCATCATATTGTAAGCACGGATAACTCCCATACCTTCTATGTATTCAATCACATGCTCCGCCAGTTCTTCATTGATCTCCTGCTTATTGTCCGCCTCCTTCTGCTCTTTTTTCATAACGGCATTTCCTGCCGCAATAAATAAAAGAGTCACCCCAAAAGCTACCGCTCCAAGATAAGGATGAAGAACACTCATCATCCCTATAATCAAAATCTGGGAACAAACATTGGAAACATATGCCGCAATGGTATTCATACAGTTACTCTCTATAAAAGCCATATCCACCGAAAGAACCGTGCTGATTTTTCCGATGTTTCCGTCTGTGAAAAATCCCATGGGAAGCATCTTTAACCTGTCTCCCAGTTTCATTCTGAGATCCGCAAACATATTGTATCCTGCCGTTGACTGCAATCTTTCACAAATATAATGACAAAGCACCTGCCCCACAAAAAAGCCAACCAGCAAAAGAAATAAAACGAACAGGTCCTTTTTTTCCATTTCTCTTTTATACAAAAAATTTATGGCATATATCCCCAAGGTATAAGGCGCATAAGCAAAGCCGGCCTGTAAGAAGGAAAAAAGATAAGACAGTCTGATCTTCCATGCATGCTTACCCGCTAATATAAGAACTCTCCTAATCTGCTTCAACATATTTTCGTTCCTGCCTTTTTGTTCCTGTTATCCACTTTCCAGTCCACAGCATTTTCGGATAATCTGTACAGTTTCTTAAAGTACGTGTTTCCCTCAATCATTTCTTCAAAGGAACCTGTATTTAATATTCTTCCCTCTTTTATCAAAACTATTCTGTCGGCATTTCTCATGG
>JAILPU010000225.1 GCA_024699395.1 Lachnospiraceae bacterium
GATTATTATCATGGAAAGACCCTGCTCCAACTTAATCTTACGGCATTTGCTCCTAAGCTCTGAAACGCTTATGCCGGGAGTATCGTCGATAATAAGCTTACTTCCCGCAATGGCTCCCGCAGAGGGGATAAGATTTTCCCAATCCCTGTCGTTAAGCTGTCCTGTTCTTAACTTCTGGGCATCAACTCCGGATTCCAGTGAAAACAGACGGTTAACCAGCATCTCGGAACTCATTTCCAGACTGAATATAGCCACAGGATATTTATTCTTAATGGCCACATTCTGAGCTATATTAAGAACAAAAGCAGTCTTACCCATTGAAGGTCTGGCGGCGATAAGCACCAGATCCGACTTCTGGAAACCTGCGGTCTTGTAATCAAGATCGATAAAGCCGGAAGGTATACCCGTAACGCTTCCCGTCTGTTTGGAAGCCTGCTCTATATTGTTAATGGCATCAAGAACCACTTTTTTTATGGGCTTGATGTCGCCGGTATTTCTTTTTGAAACAAGCTTAAATACGTTTTTTTCAGTTTTTTCCAGTATGGACTCAAGGTTGTCTTTGCCGCTGTAGCAATCGTTGGATATATCCTCAGTAAGATGTATAAGGCGCCTTAATACAGCCTTCTCATATACTATATTGGCATAATATCTAATGTTTGCGGAAGTAGGTACAATATCTATAAATTCCTTGATATACTCTAAGCTTGCCACCTCATCGGGTACAGCTTTTTCTCTGAGCTTATTCTGGAGAGTGACAAGATCCACGGGCTGATTCTGCTCGTTGAGTTCCACCATGGTATCAAATAAAATACCGCACTGCTTATTGTAAAAATCTTCGCCGGTAATGATATCCGCCGCTTTCGAAATGGCATCCCTGTCCAAAAGCATGGAGCCTATAACAGACCTTTCTGCTTCGGTACTGTTGGGTAATACCCTTCTTATTACATTTTCATCCATAATTATTCTTCCGTAACTTTAACCTTCAAAACTCCCGTAACCTGGGGATGAAGCTTGATATTCACATCATAATTTCCGAAGTTCTTAATGCTCTCATTAAGAACAATCTTCTTCTTATCAAGCTCTATGCCGTAGGCTGCAGCACATGCTGTTACTATTTCTTTACCGGATACGGAACCGAAGGTTTTGCCGTTTCCGCCGGCTTTTATCTTAACTTCAATAACTTTGTCGGCAAGGGTCTCCTTAAGAGCCTTGGCTGCTTCAAGCTTCTCGGCCTCAACCTTCTCATCATTTGCTTTCTTGAGTTTAAGGTCGTTTAAGTTGGCGCCGTTTGCCTCCACACCTATTTTCTTGGGCAGGATAAAATTCCTTGCATATCCGTCATTAACATCGACTATCTGGCCTTTTTTGCCCAGCTTTTTTTCATCCTGTAATAAAATGATCTTCATAAAAACACCTCTTCGATTTATATTTCTCCGTTTTCAAGCATTGTATCAATGTTGGACTTAAGGACACCGATGGCTTCAACCACTCCCATGCCCTCAAACTGGCATGCGGCAGCATTAAGATGACCTCCGCCGCCCATTCTTTCCATAATAATCTGAACGTTGACTTCGTCCATACTTCTTGCGCTTATATATATCTTTCCCTGATAATCCGTAAGAACAAAGCTGGCCTTAACACCCTTGATATTAAGGAGCTCATTGGCAGCCTGTGCGCCGATAACAGTAGGGCTGGGACAGTCGTCCGCAGTGCAAAGTGAAATTGCAAATACGTTCTTGTATATCTCTGCCTGACTGACAGCGTCGGCTCTTGCTTTATATTCCGATGCATCCTCTCTGAAGAGCTTTCTGACTCTGGTGACATCCGCACCGTTTCTTCTTAAGAAAGCTGCTGCCTCAAAGGTTCTTACACCTGTCTTGGTGACAAAATTATTGGTATCCACCACGATACCCGAATACATACAGTCGGCTTCCTCGGATTTGATCTTAACATTCTCATAGGAATACTGAAGAATCTCGGAAACCATCTCGCAGGCACTTGAGGCATAGGGCTCCACATAGGAAAGGGTTGCATTCTCTATGGTATCGCTGCCTGCCCTGTGGTGATCAAGAACCACCACCGACTTACAGAATCTTAAAAGTTCCGGGCACTCAGTGAGCTCGGGCTTGTTAACATCCACAACAACAAGAACTGTATCGGTATTGGCCACCTCGATAGCCGCAGTGTTGTTAATGATCATATCATCATCATAGTCGGGATTATTTTTAAAGAGTTCAACAAGAGGAGCCACCGCGGGAGTAACCTCTGTGAGAACTATGTGAACCTTCTTGTTAATGGTTTTGGCAAGACGATAAATACCCACTGCTGAACCGAAACTGTCAACATCGGGCATTCTGTGTCCCATTACAAGAACCTTGTCCTTGGCACTCATAATCTCCTGAAGAGCATGAGCCTTAACACGGGCCTTTACACGGGTGTTTTTCTCAATCTGCTGGCTCTTTCCTCCGTAATAGGTAATGGTGATGGGTGTCTTTATTACTGCCTGATCTCCGCCTCTACCAAGAGCAAGATCGATGGCATTTCTGGCAAACTCATAATTCTGGGCATAGGTAAGTCCGTCAAGACCCATACCGATACTTAAGGTAACCGCAATCTCATTGTCAATCTTAACGGTCTTAACGTCCTCAAGAATATCGAATCTGGCCTCCTGAAGCTTGATTACCGACTTCTTACGCATGATAACGAGGAACTTGTCCTTCTCCAGCTTTTTACATATTCCGTCAAAACCGGAAATGTATTTATTCACCTTTCTGTCTATAAGAGCGGTAAGCAGTGAACGTTTTACTTCGTCGATACTCTCCAAAGCTTCATCATAGTTGTCAAGATAGATCATTCCCACTGCAAGGCTCTGATCGTCCACTTCCTTTAAAGCTATATGAAGCGCCGTAACATCATAGAGATAAAGAGCTATAAGACATCCCTCGTAATCCTTGGCATCGATTATATCGCTTGTCTTCGCCATCTCATTTAAAGGTATTTTTATAAGCTTTGCCTTGTATTCCCTGCCGTCATATTCCATCTCATATTCGGCTTCGGTGGTGTTTAAATCCATGGGAAGGCGTTCCTTGGTGATGGTGGGGAAAAGACTTGTTATGGATTTGGTATATCCCTTTTCCTGATGCACCACATCCTCAAAGCTTTTGTTCATCCACATCACTCTGCCCGTATCATCCAAAAGAGCATAGGGAATGTCGAATTCCTTTAATAGATTCTTCTGTATCTGCCCGTATTCCGTGGCAAAACTTATAAGCTCATTAATAATTATGGGTCTGTTCAAAAAATAAAGGCTAAGGGTGATAATAAAATAGAATACCAGGAATGCTGAAAGAACCGCACCTGCTCTGACGTCGAGAAAATATATCGTCACATTAATAGCCGCAAGCAAAACTCCAAGATATATACAAAACTGAAGATAAGTTCTTATACGACCCTTTAATCGAATACGCTGATTCATATATTACTCCCTTTCAAGGTTTTCCCCTCATACGTAAATCTTAAAGGCTTTAAAACAGATTAATTATACCAAAAAATAATTAGTTTATCCATAATGAATTGTTGCTTCCGGTTTATGGGTATAAGAAGAGGCATCGCCTAAAGCGATGCCTCTCAAAATGCATATCAAATTAAACTTCGGGGAATCTTTCCCTGGCCGCATAAGTTGTGTGAAGAAGCTCATGTGCCTTGTGGGAATTGGGCTCTCCAAGGAAGTTCTCGTAAAGAGCCTTAATCTGGGGATTATTGTGTGACTGACGGATAGTCTGTCTCTCATCCTCAGAGTAAAGAGCCTTTGCTCTCTTCTCCTTGTAGGTATCCATGATATCGTCATCCTCATCGGGTAAGAAACAGCTTCTTACATAAGGCTGTCCGCCACCGTTTATACATCCGCCGGGACAACCCATGATCTCGATGAAGTGATATTTGCTCTTTCCTTCTCTGATCTCGTCCAAAAGAACCTTTGCGGAACGCATTCCCGAAGCAAGAGCCACATTTACGGTAGTACCGTTAATATCAAGAGAAGCCTCTCTGATACCGGCCTCATGACCTCTTACCTCTGTAAATACGATATCCTCTTTTTCCTTGCCTGTAAGCTTAAAGTAAACTGTTCTGAGAGCCGCCTCCATAACACCTCCGGTAACACCGAAGATAACAGCAGCACCTGAATAATCACCCATGATATCCTGATCCCATTCCTCATCGGGAAGACGATTAAAGAGGATACCGCTTCTCTTGATCATTCTTGCGAGCTCTCTTGTGGTGATAACAGCATCAACATCATTTAAGCCGTTAACCTTAAGCTGCTCTCTTTCCTTTTCCACCTTCTTGGCAACACAAGGCATAACGGAAACCACGAAAATATCTTCGGGATTTATATTGTTCTGCTGTGCCCAGTAAGACTTTATAACAGCACCCTGCATCTGATGAGGGGACTTGCAGCTTGAAAGGTGAGGGAGAAGATCTCCGTAATTGTACTCTGCGTAATTGATCCATCCGGGTGAGCAGGATGTAATCATAGGAAGAACTCCGCCGTTTGTTATTCTTCCAAGAAGCTCGGTTCCTTCCTCCATAATGGTAAGGTCAGCACCGAAGTTAACATCATATACTCTCTCGAAACCAAGACGTCTCAAAGCAGCGATCATCTTGCCTGTAACGGGAGTACCGATGGGATAACCGAACTCCTCTCCGAGAGTTGCTCTTACAGCCGGAGCGGCCTGAACAATAACATGCTTTCCTTCCTTGAAAGCACGGTCGATCTTTCCGATTTCGGAATTCTCCATAAGTGCACCTGTGGGACATACGTTTACGCACTGTCCGCACTGGATGCAGGGAGACTCATTAAAGCTTCTGTCTGCAGCGGGAGCTACGAAAGTCTCAAAGCCTCTGTTCTCAAAGCCGAGGATTCCGAGACCGTGAGCATTTTTACATCTCTCAACGCAACGGCCGCAAAGGATACATTTGGAAGTATCTCTTACAAGACCGGGAGCTATCTTATCAATATGAACCTCGGAGTGCCCGCCTGCAAAAGCATCATCTCTTGCTCCTGTAAGAGAAGCAACATGAAGAAGTTCGCACTGGCCGTTCTTGTCACACTGCTGGCAGTTCTTGTTGTGGTTTGAAAGGAGAAGCTCCACGCTGTCACGTCTTGCTTCTATTGCCTTGGGTGAAGAAATCTTAATCTCCATTCCCTCACTGACAGGGTATACGCAGCTGGCTACAAGGCCTCTTGCTCCTGTTACCTCAACAAGGCACACACGGCATGAACCCTGGTTGCACTCTCCGTGGTTAAATGCACACAGAGAGGGGATTTCATAGCCACATTTCTTGGCTGCTTCCAATATTGTAAGTCCGGCTTCAACCTCATAAGGGATGCCTTCAATTTTTATATTAATCATTCCCATATTCTATCATCCATCCCTTTCTACTTTTTCTCTATAGCGTTCATGCGGCAGGTACTGATACATGCGCCACACTTTAAGCACTTCTCGGTATCGATGGCAAATGACGCCAGTTTGTGACCTTCTGCAGTGTAATCGGTTCTCTCGATACAGTTTGCGGGACATCCCTTTGCACAGAGACCGCATCCCACGCACTTATCCTTATCGATATGATACTGCATAAGGCTCTTGCATACGTGAGAAGGGCACTTCTTGTCAACGATATGCGCAATATATTCATCTCTGAAATGCTTGAGGGTGGAATTAACAGGGTTTGCTGCAGTCTGACCCAAAGCGCAGAGTGAGTTTGTCTGAACAGTCTTGGAAAGTTCC
>JAILPU010000230.1 GCA_024699395.1 Lachnospiraceae bacterium
GAAAAAGACTGCCCTTTTGATTCGGGCAGTCTTTTTAAAATGAGTTATGTCTTATATGGCAAATTGTAATATGTCTTTTATTATTGCTTTATCAAGGGATATGTAGTGACCCACATTCCCGTTTCTTACGGCTCTTTGAGCCATCTTGTCAAAATCTCTGTCGTCTATGGAAAGCTCACTGAGTCTTGTCTTAAGACCAAGCTTCTTATAAAAACGCTCCAGCTCATCTGCAAGGAATTCAGCTCTCTCTTTTTCATCACGGTCAAAACTGTCCGCGTTGAAAACTCTGGTGGCAAGAAGTGCCGGACGCCAGGGTTTTACTGTGGCAGCGTATCTTATCCAGGCAAGTATCACCACAGCCATTCCTTCGCCGTGAGTAATATTGTACTGCGCCGACAGCTCATGCTCTATTCTGTGAGAGCCCCAGTCCGCAATCCTTCCCGCATCAAGGAAATTATTGTGGGAAACACTTGCAAGCCACTGGATCTCACCCCTTGCGTTTATATCTTTGGGATCCTTAATAAGTCTCTCAGCATTTATAAGAAGTGCTTTGAAGGCACCCTCTATCAGGTAGTCCGTTGTATCGGAATTTTTTACATCAGAGAAATATCTCTCAAGAAGATGAGTTGTTACATCAGCTATTCCTGCTGCCGTCTGGAACCAAGGAAGATTAACGGTATAGGTGGGATCCGATATGGCAAACTTAGGGATGATCCTGTCATCCTCAAAGCCTAACTTCCACTCACCGTTTGATATAATGGCCGCATTGGATGTCTCCGAACCGCTGCTGGCTGTGGTAGCCACAACGCCTATGGGAAGAACTTTTTCGGGAGATATACCTTTTGAAAAGAAATCCCATACATCCCCGTCATAAGATAAACCTATGGCTACTGCCTTTGCGGTATCTATGGAGCTTCCTCCGCCTACGGCAAGGATAAAATCCACGTTTTTCTCTTTACCTTCCTTTATGATACTTCTCACAAGTTCCACATCGGGATTGGGCACCACATTGCCGTTTTCAGCAAATCCTATATTTAATTGAGTTGCAGCATCCTTAACCGCGTCATAGATTCCCAGCGTTTTTACGAAATCTCCGCTGTAAACCAGCATTAAAGATGTTACCTTATATTCCTTTAAAAGCTCCGGAAGCTTGCTTATACTGTTTTCTCCAAACACTATCTTTGCGGGGTTGTAATATGAAAATCCTATCATCTTTTTCTCCCTGTTCTGCGAAAGCTGTTGCAATCGCCGACTTCTAGTTCAATCTTGTTTACCATAATCTGCCACCCCCGGGCAAATGTGTTTTTTTGCCCGGGCAGGCACTAACATATTTATTATTCCGGTCTGACCGACGCCTGATTACATCGGTTTATATACTTACATTAGTTGAGAGGTACTACCGCACCGTCATATTTTCCTTCGATAAATTCCTTAACTTCGCTTCCCTGAAGAACTTCTACCAAAGCCTTGAGGGCGGGATCGTCTTTTTTATCAGCTGATGTTGCCACAATATTTCCGTAGGTCTGAGCGGCAAGTCCGTCATTGGCTTCCACAGCAAGGGCCTGGCTTACGTGGAGACCTCCCTCAATTGCGTAGTTACCGTTAATAACTGCTACTTCTACATCGGGAAGAGCTGCCACAAGCTGTTCGGGAGCAAGTTCCTTAAACTCAATGTTCTTGGGATTCTCAAGGATATCACCTACTGTTGCATTGATGCCTGCATCCTCTTTTAATGTAAGAAGACCTTCCTGTGCAAGTAAAAGAAGTGCTCTTGCCTCATTTGTCACGTTGTTGGGTACCGCAACCAATGCGCCGTCGGGAAGTTCACTAAGGTCTGTTGTCTTTCCTGCGTAGATTCCGAAGGGCTCATAGTGAATAGCCCCGATGGATACAAGGTCCGAACCGTTCTCAAGGTTGAACTGATCAAGATAGGGAACATGCTGGAAATAGTTGGCATCAAGGCTTCCCTCTATAACGCCTGTATTGGGTGTGATGGAATCTTCAAGCTGAACGATTTCAAGGTTTATTCCCTGTTCTGCAAGAATGGGCTTGGCTACTTCAAGAATCTCTGAATGAGGTGTGATGTTGGCGCCAACCTTAATGGTCACTGCCTCTGCCTCTGTTTCACCGGTCTCTTCCTGTTCTGTGCTTTCTTCTGCTGCGCTTTCTGTAACTTCTTCGGTTGATTCAACTTTCTCTTCAGATGAGGGAGTTGTCTTAGCGGAAGATGATCCGCATCCTGTCACTCCCAAAACCAATGTTGCTGCAAGTACCAATGTTAATAATTTCTTTTTCATAATGTCCTCCTCCTGACACTTTTTCTTTAGTGTCCTCTGTTTCTTTTTTGTTTATGTGACAACTATAACCCACCTCGTAACACCTGTAAAATACATGATATTTATCATTTCTTATAGGCTTAGACTATAACATACGTTTTAGTTTTTTCTCGTTCTTTTACTAAGTCTCACTCCGGCCTCCTGAACAACCATTACCATGATTACCAAAAGAGCCACAGTGACCCACAATACCTTTTTTTCATATCTGTAATAACCGTACTGGAGAGCTATGGCTCCCAGTCCACCGCCTCCTATAACACCTGCCATGGCTGAGTAACCCAACACCGTGGCGATATTGATGGCCCCTCCCAGTAAAAGGGAGGGTACCGCTTCAGGAAGAATAAAATGAATTATTATAAAAAGGGGTGATGCCCCCATGGATTTGGCTGCTTCTATTATCCCCGGGGAAACCTCATTAAGGGAGGACTCCACCATTCTGGCCACAATGGGTATGGCTCCTATGGTAAGGGGCACGATGGAGGCCTTGGTTCCGATGGATGATCCCACAACAAACCTGGTAAAGGGTATAAGTAACACCAACAGTATGAGAAAAGGTAATGATCTGCATATATTTACAACAGTTCCCACAATGCCGTTAACTATTTTATTTTCAAAAAGATGACCTTTCTCCGTTATATACAAAATCACTCCCAAGGGTAGTCCCACCGCATATGAAAACACCGATGCAAAAAAGGTCATCTGAAGGGTTTCCGCTATTCCGCTTATTATTATCTTTTTAATATAAGGATCCATTACTTTGTCACCTCCACCACGCTAAGTCCTTTACTTTTAAAATAATCAAGCACCGTCTCCTGCTCCTTTTTTACACGAGGCAATTCCAGCACCATCTGTCCGTAGCCTATTCCTCCCACGCTCTTGGTGTTGGCGCTTAGGATATTCACGCTTAAGCCGGTGTCCTTTACAAGATTTGCTATAAAGGGTTCATTGGCCGACACTCCGTCAAAGGCTATCCTTATCACTCTGCTGTCTTCACTCACAGGATCAAAGGGGTTCACAAGATTGTCGTTATCCCCGGGAAGGACAAGACTTCTTGCCACCGCTGTTTTGGGGGATGTAAATATCTCGGAGACCGCCCCGGTCTCCGCAACCTCACCCTTGTCAATTATGGCAACTCTGTCACAAATTTTCTCCACGATGGACATCTCATGGGTTATGATGATGATGGTGAGACCTCTTGTTTTGTTTATCTCTTTTAAAAGTAAAAGTATCTCCTCTGTTATCTTGGGGTCCAACGCCGAAGTTGCCTCATCGCTTAATAAGACTTTGGGATCCACAGCGAGGGCCCTGGCTATGGCGACCCTTTGCTTCTGTCCTCCGGACAATCTTGCAGGATAGGAATCCTTCTTATCCTCAAGTCCCACAAGACGAAGCATCTCCAATGCCTTCTTTCGTCTCTCGCTTCTCTTAACCTTGGCAATCTTTAGGGGTATCTCCACGTTTTGGATCACCGTCTTTTGCTCCAGAAGATTAAAGCCCTGGAAGATCATGGAGATTGAACGTCTCACTTTTCTTAAGGCTGCCCCTTTTAGTTTCCCTATATCCTCTCCGAAAAAGCTTACTTCTCCGGAGTCTACATCCTCCAAACGGTTAAGGGTTCTTACAAGAGTTGATTTTCCCGCACCGCTCATGCCTATGACCCCGAATATCTCACCTTCTCTGATATCGAGACTCACATCTTTAAGTGCTCTAAATTCACCGCCCTCGTTCTTATATATCTTTGTCACATTCTTAAGTTCATATGCTTTTTCAGATGCCATAGCTTTATAT